>JAGQWA010000127.1 GCA_020437725.1 Bacteroidota bacterium
ATTTTGTACTGAATTTTACTGTATCTCACCTTCTACATTTGAATTGTTGATTTGATGAAGATCATTTAAAGACTGGAAAGAAAGTTCTCATATTCTTGATAAATCGTTAGAACAGACCGCAAAGGAATTCTAACTGCGTTGACAAAAATTGACCTTATCAAAAGTATGCAATCGTATTTGTGAACTCTCCCAACTATCGCAAATACGATTGCTTCTTTTACCAATTGAAGCTAATTAACAAGAAATAAAACTTAATGTATCCGGGTATTTTGTGAAGACAACCCTTACTCAACTTAATGCATTTACCTCAAAATAAAGGTTTACCAACCACCTTTTAGTTTTTGCAAAATACCCTTTTTCTTTTTCTACTTTCCAGCGTAAACCACCCAATTTCTTGGTGTTTCATAAAGCTCAATTTCGAGTGATAAATTCTCATTGAACTTAGTTCTCAGCTTATGCCAAATTACATAAGCAATGTTTTCTGCACTAGGAATTAGGTCTCTGAATTCAGGGCAATCCAGATTCAAGTTTTTATGGTCGAATGCTTCAATAATTTCATCATTAACCACTGAGCTTACTTCTTTTAGGTCAATAAGATAACCTGTTGATTTATCAACTTCGCCAGTAAGTTTTACAACTAGTTCGTAATTGTGACCATGGTAATTTGGGTTGGCACATTTACCAAAAACACTGAGGTTTTTTTCATTATCCCATTCAGGTTTAAAAACTCGGTGAGCCGCATTAAAATGCTCTCGTCGGCAAATGGTTGTAATCATACTCGGCAGCTGTTGTTGCAATAACAGCAAGTTTAGAAATAAGTTTTGGCAACTATAAATCTACGTTGGCATAGCGAGCGTTTGCTTCAATAAACTCTCGGCGCGGTGGTACTTCATCGCCCATAAGCATTGAGAATACTCTATCAGCTTCGGCTGCACTGTCTATAGTTACTTTCTTTAAGGTTCTAAACTCAGGATTCATTGTAGTATCCCAAAGTTGATCTGCGTTCATCTCACCCAAACCTTTATATCGTTGCACACCAACGCCGGTTCCGCTTTCGCCGCCTAATTCTCTAATAAGTGCATCACGTTGATTGTCAGACCAACAATACTTAATTTTAGTACCTTTTTTAACTTGGTAAAGAGGTGGTGTGGCAATGTAAACCAATCCATTTTCTACCAATTCTTTCATGTACCTAAAGAACAAGGTTAGAATAAGTGTTCTAATGTGCGATCCATCAACGTCAGCATCGGTCATGATGATGATTTTGTGGTATCTCAACTTGGTAATGTTAAGCGCTTTATCGTCTTCTTCAGTTCCTATGGTTACCCCAAGGGCTTGGAACATATTTTTTATTTCTTCGTTCTCGTAGATTTTATGCTCAAGTGCTTTTTCTACGTTTAGAATTTTTCCACGTAGCGGTAAAATGGCTTGAAACTCTCGGTCTCTTCCTTGTTTGGCGGTTCCACCTGCCGAGTCTCCTTCAACCAAGTATATCTCGCATTTTTGTGGATCTCGGCTCGAGCAATCGCTCAATTTACCAGGAAGGCCAGCACCTGTAAGAACGTTTTTGCGTTGCACCATTTCGCGCGCCTTTTTAGCGGCGGTTCTGGCTTTTGCTGCCAAAATCACTTTTTCAATAATGGTTTTGGCGTCTTTCGGGTTTTCTTCTAACCAATATTGAAGATACTCTGATACAAAACGGTCAACCGCTAAAGCAATTTCGCTATTACCTAATTTGGTTTTGGTTTGGCCTTCAAACTGCGGCTCGCCCACTTTTACGGAAATAACACCGGTTAGTCCTTCTCTAAAGTCATCGCCAGCAATTTCTACTTTGTGTTTTGTGAACAGGCCTTCTTTATCGCCATAATTTTTTAGCGTTCTGGTAAGAGCACGTCTAAATCCTGAAATATGCGTTCCACCTTCAATGGTGTTAATGTTGTTTACATAAGAGTGCATGTTTTCAGCAAACGAGTTGTTGAATTGGAAGGCAATGTCGATAGGCACTCCTTCTTTTTCGCCGCTGAAATGAATACACTCTGCAGTAATTCTATGTCGGCCTTTATCTAATAAATCAACAAATTCTTTTAGGCCATTTTCAGAAACAAATTGCTCTTGCTTAAACTCACCATTGTCTTCGGTAATTCTTTCGTCTATTAAAGTAAGTTTTACACCAGCATTTAGAAACGAAAGTTCTCTTAATCTAGATGCCAGTGTTTCGTATTTGTATTCGGTGTCTTTAAAAATGCTATCGTCGGGTTGAAAAGTAACTTCAGTACCGCGATAATCGGTTGTTCCAATTTCTCTTACATCATAAAGTGGTTTGCCACGTTGGTATTCTTGTTCGTAAACTTTTCCATTTCTAAAAACAACGGCCTTTAAATGGTTAGAGAGGGCATTTACACACGATACACCAACTCCGTGCAAACCGCCAGAAACTTTATACGAATCTTTATCGAATTTGCCACCGGCGCCAATCTTAGTCATAACTACTTGCAATGCACTAACTCCTTCTTTCTTGTGCATATCAACCGGAATACCGCGCCCATTGTCTCTAACTCTAATTCCATTTCCGGGGGTAATAGCTACGGTAATGGTATCGCAATGGCCTGCAAGTGCCTCGTCAATCGAGTTGTCAACTACTTCGTAAACAAGATGATGCAAACCACGAGGGCCAACGTCGCCGATATACATTGAAGGGCGCATGCGCACGTGCTCCATGCCTTCAAGTGCCTGAATACTGTCTGCATTATAACTTGTTTTGTTTTGATTTTCGTCGCTCATAAAAATGCCATTATCTAGAGGGTAAAAATACCGTTACAGGCTAGCAATAGCGCCAGATTGGCCTATTTGTTATCCACAAATTGTGACCAGTTTTTTGATCTTAAAATTGCTTTTAATTGAATCTTTTCAAAACGCGAACTTGCAGAGCGTTATGAATGGTTGAAACCTGATTTTGAAGATCGTTTTTACCGTCATTTATTACTACAAAATCTGCTTGTTTAATCTTTCGTTTTTCGGGCCATTGATTTTGCATCCGAGCTTTTACTTCGTCTTCCGACACATTGTCGCGGTTTTTAACTCTTTCAATTCTAATTAATTTAGGAGCTGTTACCACAATAGTGGCATCAAATTGAGCTTGACCGCCAGTTTCGAAAATAATTGCGGCCTCGTTTAAGGTATATGGTGCCATTTGCTTGGCATGCCAAGTACTATAGGCTTGGCGAGTGGCCGGATGAATGATTTGCTGCACTTTTTGCAACCATTCTTTTTTATGAAATATGCGTTTTAAATATTCCTTGTTTAATTCAGTCTCTGATAGGTATGCTTCGTGGCCAATTGCATTAATTATTTGCTTTTTAACAGATGGCTCAAAATAGAGTTGTTTGGCCATGGTGTCAGACTCAAATACTGGAATTCCAAGTTCTTTAAAAATACTTGCTACTGTGGTTTTGCCACTTCCAATTCCACCCGTTAACCCCACTTTTAACACCCCTATTCAGCAATTATATAGTTTACAAATTCTGGCTGCAGAGATATATTTTGAACGAAAGGAGCATTGGTTTTTATTAATACCGGTAGCAAATCTTCGGTATTTAATGTAGGGAGTTCTACATAAGGCGAAAACATTTGTGGTTTAATTGTTTCGTACAGACTTATTGGAACCAAAAATTTTACCTTGGTTTTTGCCGGAATTAGCAAAATGTTCTTTTTAGATTTTTTTACTTCAATGCCTAGGTTAAAACTCATTTCAGAAAGCTGATCTATTGTAAATGCCACCCTAATTTCTTTAGTAGTGGTGGCATTGTATTTCCCATTAAAAGTTAAGGGGATTATTACACGTTGAGATTTGTTAAGCAACCCTAGGTTTGCAGGCCACATCACTTTATGTTTTGTAATATTTTCAATTACAGATTTTGGGCCTTTTACCGCTAAACTATCTGGGGTAACAATAATTGAAGATGCAATGCCAAAGCCCTGGGCAATTGGTAATTCTTCTGGCAGAGATATAGGTACTTTTTTTTCAATTAACGACTCAAACTCAAGGTAGATTTCTTCTGGCCAAATGCTTCTAATTTGTGATAAACCAGGTATTTGAGAAAGGATAATCGATTTAACACCTTGGGTTGAAAAAGCACCACTTCGCTCAATATTGTCTAAATCAATCTCGAATTTGGCTTTGGTAGGGTTTAGTTTATAGCCCAACAATTCCCAACCATTGCCTTTAACATGCACATCTAATTCAGATGTGGGTTTGTTAATTAGAACCTTATTGGCATTTTCAGAAGTGGTGTATTCAACTTGAACAGTAAGTTTGGTGTCAAAAGCTTCGGTCATGCTTTGAAAAAACCACAATACAACTGCTATAATAAAACAAACCAATAGGCTTTTCCAATCCTTTTTTAAGGCCTTTTGAGCCTTAGGTACCCAGTTAAGGTAGCTGCTTTTATTTGCGTTCTGGGGCAAAACTTTGGTTCAACGCTTCGCGCTCAATTTTCAAGTTGGTTTTACTGCCAACATCAACCATAACAGTATTGTCGCCAAGCACTTCTACCACTTTTCCATGAATTCCACCGTTTGAAACCACTTTGTCTCCTTTGGCAAGACTCTCTCTAAATTTTCTAGCTTCCTTGGCTCTTTTTTGGCCAGGACGAATGATGAAAAAATAGAAAATGGCTATCATGCCAAGTATCATGGCAATTTGACCCGCTCCATTTCCAACAGGAGCCTGTAATAAGAAATTATGCATGTTAAGAATCTACTTTTTGTCCATTACAAAGGCTCTAATATTTAAGTAATGCTTGGCCTCTTTAGCATTGGTTGTAACGGTAACGGTTTTTTTGTGTTCGCCTGGGTCACTTTTTGTGAAAGAAACAATAAGTTTTCCTTCTTCGCCTGGTTGAATTGGTTCTTCAGGTTTTTCAGGAACGGTGCAGCCACATGGAGCCTTAGCATCATGAACTACAACCGGAATATTTCCAATATTTTTAAAGGTGAAAATGTGGGTTTTGGTTTCGTTTGGATGAATTTTACCAAAATCGTGATCCTGATGATCCCATTCAATGATGGCTTCTCCCTTAGGAGCATTATCTCCACCAGCCGTATTATCATTTGAAATTACATCTGTATTAACAGGATCGTTGTTTTCTGCTTCTCCAGCATTTGCGTTAGCATTATTTGCGTTGTTATCAGTTTCAACTTTGTTAACATCAATATTATTAGTGGTTGAAGTTGCTTGGTCGCAGCTAACTAAAATAGCTGCAAAAGCTAATAGGTAAATAAGGTGTTTCATTTCTCTATTTTAACTTTAGGATTTTTGCGAATTTAATTTATTAGTAATGCTTATTGTTGAGAAGATGGTTTTGAAAACTCTTTGCTGGCAGCATCTAACAGTCCATTAACAAATTTCTTGCTTTTTGGCGGACTATAAAGCTTAGAGATTTCTACATATTCGTTAATAGTAACTGTATTGTGAATTGAAGGAAAATACTTGAACTCTGCAATACCCATTTTAAGAATAATTCTATCTGTAACTGCTATTTGGCCAGGTTCCCATTTGGTAATTTTTGCTGCCACAATTGGTTCGATTTCAGCATCTTTCTCAACCACCATTTTAATGAGTTCTCTTCCAAAATTAATGGTGTTTTCTTCGTCTTGAACCAATGTAACTAAGTAAGAGTCTTCTTTCTTAAGCACTTTCATCAAGGTTTTCTTCACCATTGCAAAAACAAGCTTGTAATCATCATGAACATTAGAAAACTGCTCTTCTATATGTTGTTCAAACAAACTGTTGTTTTCACTGTTTTGCTTTAAAATATGAAGTGCAAAATCTACATGCTGTTCTTCGTCGTTAAAAAACTGCACAAAGTCTGAGTAGCGCTCTGAAGCTTTAAGTTCATTAAAAAGCTTTTTAATGAGATCGCGTTCTTCTTCAGATGTCCAGCCTATGGTGTATTTCTCAAGCTCTTTGTTTAATTCATTGCTATTAAAAAGCTCAGATAGCAAAGGGCTTCGAAAAAGTTTTAATTGGAAGTCTGATGCATTTTCGCCTATGGTTTTGCTACGTTGTGCGGCATCTTGTGTTGAGCCAAAATGCCACATTTCTTGCAAGAATGAAAGGTAATACAAGTAAAGCTTGTACATATTGGCAATGTTGGTGTCAAAACTCTTTTGCAGGTGAGAAATTGAGTAGTCTTTTTCAGATTGCCAATGCATGTACAAAACCTGCATTGCTTTTACACGAATGTGTCGCCTGTTAAGCATATCTTGTTTATAAGCTGTTGCCTAGTAAGTTGAGTGTACTTTGGCAATTCCGTCAATACGAGCTTGGGCAAGTTTCATGGCTGCTTTTTGTGTGCCAATGTTCTCGCTCGCAGCAGTTTTAAAAATTTCTAATGTTTGGTTGTAAATATGGTCTGTGTTAGACATCGCTATGTCTCTATTGTAACCATTCCACTCGGTATATACATTAATTAAGCCGCCTGCATTAATCAAAAAGTCAGGTGCATATAAAATGCCTTTTGCATTAATTAATTCACTGTCGCTCTCTTCGTTAGCCAATTGGTTGTTTGCAGCACCAGCAATAATTTGGCAGTTCATTTTAGCAATTGAATTAGCATTTACAGTAGCACCTAATGCACATGGAGCATAAATGTCCATTTTGGCGTCGAAAACATTTTCTAAAGGCACTATTTGTGCACCGTAATTTTCAACTACATTTTTAAGTGATGGCTCGTAAACGTCGGCCACCAAAATATTGGCATTTTCTTTGGCAAGGAGTTCAACTAAGTAAGTACCTACTTTTCCAACACCTTCAACCAAAACGGTTTTACCAGCAAGTGAGTCAGAACCATAAGCTTCTTTGGCAGAAGCTTTCATACCTAAATAGACACCATAAGCAGTAACGGGAGATGGGTCTCCGCCGCCACCTTGAATTTCAGGAAGACCTACTACATTTTCAGTTTCCATGGCTATGTATTCCATGTCTTTTGTTGTAGTGCCTACATCTTCGGCAGTAATGTATTTTCCATTAAGATTTTCAATAAACCTTCCAAATTTTCTGAAATATGCCTCTGATTTTAGTTTGTTAGGGTCGCCAATTAGAACTGCTTTAGCTCCACCTAAGTTTAGGCCAGAAATAGCAGCTTTAAAAGTCATGCCCCTTGAAAGTCTTAAAACATCAACAATGGCATCTTGCTCATTTTTATAATTATACATTCTTGTTCCACCTAAACCAGGGCCAAGAACTGTGTTATGAATGGCGATAATTCCCTTTAAACCAGTGGCTTTATCTTGAACCATTACAATTTGCTCGTAATCGTATTGAACCAGTTTGTCGAAGACAAAGTTTGACGTATCAAGAGCGGGAGATTGTGTCATCGTCATTGTAAATTCTATTTTTGAAATTCAGTTTTTAAAAGAACGGTGCAAAAGTAGTTGTTTGTATCGTTTTTCATTAGCCTGCACCAGCAAACTTCATGAGAGAATTAGCAGCCCTTAATCCTTACCTGTGGCGATTTAAATGGCCTTTGTTATTAGGCGTGTTATTCGTAGTGCTTTCAAACTATTTTGCCATTAAGCAACCACAAATAGTTAGAAAGGCCATTGAAGACATTGAGCATATTATTGATGCTAAATTATCTACCGCAGAAAATGGGCAGGCGTTAAAAGCAGAGGCTCCCAAGACTTTAAAATACGGTGCCTTATTCCTGCTTTTGGCTTTAGTTAGTGGTTTTTTTACGTTTATGATGCGGCAAATGATAATTGTGGTGTCGCGGAAAATTGAAAAGCAGCTTAAAGACGATATCTACAATCATCTTCAAAAGCAATCACTAAGTTTTTACCGAAAAAACAATACTGGCGATGTTATGGCCAAGGTAACTGAAGATGTAGCGGCGGTGAGAATGTATTTAGGACCAGGCATTATGTACACCATCAATTTTGCGTCTAACATTATTCTGGTGCTAATTGTAATGTTTACCGTAAATGTTGAGCTTACCTTATATGTGTTGGCACCCATGCCTGTTTTGGCCATTTCAATCTACTTTGTAAACAAACTCATTTTAAAAAGAAGTACGCTGCTGCAAGAGCAAATGAGCAATATCTCAACGTTTGTCCAAGAAATGTATAGTGGCATTAGGGTGGTAAAGTCTTTTGCGGCTGAAAAACTCATGTCGCGCTTTTTTGAGAGAGAAAGTGAAGAGTATAAAAAACGAAGCCTGAGTTTGGTGCAAATAAATGCCAGCTTTATTCCGCTTATAATTCTGTTAATTGGCCTTAGTAACCTGCTTACCATTTTTATTGGTGGACAATTATATATACAAGGCGAAGCTACTTCTGGAAATATTGCCGAATTCTTTTTATACGTAACCAGACTAACCTGGCCTGTTGCGGCAGTTGGTTGGGTAACAGCTTTAATTCAAAGAGCAGCGGCATCGCAAAAAAGGATAAACCATTTGCTTAACCAAAAGCCTGAAATGGATAACGGAAACAAAATTCTTGACCCTTTAAATGGCCATATTGAATTTAAGGATGTTTCGTTTACCTATGCCCACACTGGTATTAGCGCACTTAAAAATATCAACTTGAAAGTAGAACCGGGT
>JAGQWA010000128.1 GCA_020437725.1 Bacteroidota bacterium
TATCGGAGCTTTATATAATACCAAAGATTATTTTGTAGGCATTTCTACTCTTCACTTACCACAAACGCAATTTGATTGGTATGGTAGCACAGCTAATATACCTGGCAATGGCTTTGTTAATAGAGTTGGAAGACACGTATATATTAATGGTGGGTACAATTTGCCATTAGCAGGAAATCAAGATTTGGTTCTTCAGCCAAGAACACTTTTAAAGTTCGATAGAGCTAAATTTCAATGGGATTTGGGTTCTTTAATAGAAATAAATCAAAAATATTGGGGTGGCTTAAATATTAGAGGCGGCGAAGGAATAATGTTCTTAGCTGGCTTTAAATCAATAAATAATAAAGGAGAAGGTTTCAAAATAGGACTATCGTACGACTTGACTCTCAGTCAAATACAGAGTATTAGTAACGGCACGATAGAGTTAATGGGTAACTACTGTTTCCCGGTTAATATTAAGCCTGATGAGCCAGATCCTGATTTATTACCAAGATTTCTTGGAGGCTATTCACGCTAGCGGCGGGCGTTTATTATAATTTAATTTTATATTCGTCGCGATTAAACAATAGCAGGGAAAACTGTAAACTAACAAGCATGAAGAAAATCTCTCGTTACAGTGCATTATTTGCGCTGGCTGCGTTGATGATTCAGGGGTGTGGATTAAGTAGTGATCAAGGGCAATTGGTGGGAACACCCGACCGAAAGCCATGGTATCACCAACAGCCGTACGGAACGGTATACATACCTACTGGAACGTTCCACATGGGGCAAAGTGATGAAGACATTGTATATGCCCTCACATCACGTCCTAAACAAGTGTCAATTCAAGCATTCTTTATGGATGACACAGAAATTACCAATGATGAGTATCGCCAGTTTGTTTACTGGGTGCGAGACTCTATTGTAATGAAAGAAATTGGTGGCACATTTTTAAATTCTAGTGGCGAAAGAATTTTATGGGAAAACAGAAAAGATTTAGACTATTCTGACCAGCAAGCCACTTGGGATCTGCTTTCTAATCTTGTTTATTCACAAGCAGATCAATTAGGAGATCCAAATCAGCTAGACAAAAGAAAACTAACTTATTACTGGGAGTGGGTTAACCTTCACAAAGCAGCAAAACATAAGTATTTAAAAGAGCCTTATAAAAATACAGCTCGTAGCGAATTCATTGAAAGAGATGAAATTGCTATCTATCCAGATACACTATGTTGGATAAGAGATTTTACCTACTCATATAACGAGCCAATGGCCGAAGCTTATTTCTTCCACCCTGGTTATGATGATTATCCAGTTGTAGGTGTATCTTGGGATCAAGCTAGAGCCTTCTGCGCATGGAGAACTAACTACTTAAATCAATATTTGAGAAAAGTAGGTGAGCCTTCAAACAACCCTTACAGACTACCAACTGAAGCTGAATGGGAATATGCGGCACGTGGTGGTAGAGATTTCAATAAATTCCCTTGGGGTGGACCTTATTTAAGAAACGCTAAAGGCTGTTTCTTAGCTAACTTTAAACCACTTCGCGGTAACTATATTGAAGACGGCGGTTACTATCCAGTAAAAGCAACGGCCTATTTCCCTAACGATTACGGCTTATACTGTATGGCTGGTAACGTATCTGAGTGGACATCATCTGGTTTCGACGAATCAATCTTCGCAATTATTGATGATATGAACTCTAACTATCAATACGATGCTGATGATAGTGAGCCTTCAACTCGAAAGAGAAAAGTAATAAAAGGTGGCTCTTGGAAAGATGTAGGTTATTACCTAGAAAATGGTGTAAGAGCTTACGAATATCAAGACAGTGCAAAATCTTATCTAGGATTTAGATGTGCAATGACGTACATGGGTAGATCAATTAACGATAGACCATAATCAACAATTTGTTTTTCAACTAATAATTATAAAATCTTTAATCAAACCTCTTAATTTAAAAAAGTAAATATGGCAAGTTCAGGAAGTTGGTTCGACAGCGCGCAAGGAAAGCGATTTATGGCAATGACCTACGGGTTAGGTGCAGCAGTAGTAATTATGGGAGCATTATTTAAACTAATGCACTGGCCTTTTGCTGGTGCCATGCTAACAGCTGGTCTTTCAACAGAAGCAATTATTTTCGCTATTTCAGCGTTTTTACCTATACATGAAGATCCAGATTGGACACTGGTTTATCCAGAGTTAGCTGGTTCTGGAGATCCAAAGAAAAGTAAAGAAAAAGGTGATGAAGTGGCTCGTCTTAACGACATGCTTCAAAAAGCCCAAATTAAACAAGATACTATTAACCGATTAGGCGATGGTATGAAAAGTCTTTCAACTTCAGTAGAAGGACTTAAAGTAGCGGCTGATGCAACTAAAGCTACTCAGAACTACACAACTAAGGTTAATGAAGTGGCTACATCATTAGATGGCCTTAACAAAACTTATGCTGCTGCCGCTAAATCAGTTGCATCTTTAGGTGATGGCCAAAAAGTGTCAAAAGATTTTTATGACACCATGCAAAATGTAACTCAAAAATTAACTCAACTAAATTCAGTTTATGAACTTGAGTTAAAAGAGTCTAATGAGCACTCAAAAGCTCTTGGTGATTACCATGGAGCAATGTCAGCATTACTTACCAATTTAACAGCTACTAAAGACAGTACTGCTAAGTTGAAAACAGAAGTTGCACAGTTAAGCCAAAACTTAGAAGCACTTAATGGTGTTTACGGTGGAATGCTAAGTGCAATGGGTCGTAAGTAGTGTTTATTTTTTTATTTAACTTTTAATTGATTAATTAATATGGCAGGAGGAAAAGAAACCCCACGGCAGAAGATGATCGGGATGATGTATCTCGTACTTACTGCACTGCTAGCACTAAACGTGTCAGCGGAGGTACTCCAAGCATTCAATAATATTACCATTGGTATCAAAACAACAATTGATGCTACTGAAGAAAAGAATGCTGAATTGATGAAAACGTTTGAGCAACGTGTAGCAAATAGTGAAGGTGATGAAACCGCCACGCAATGTCTTGCTAAAGTAAAAGAAGCTAAGAAAAAGACTCAGGCGTTGTATGACAAGCTTGAAGAATTGAAAAAGCTTTGTGTAGAAGGTGAGAACAGCCAGGCTTATGGCGAAGTGGGTGGAGACCCTGAATCTTATTTAGGTTCTGGTGGTGAGATTCTTATTGAACAAAAGAATACTGACATTTCTTCTAGACTTTTAAGTGGTGATAACCCAAAGTTTACACATGGTCAAGATCTAAAGGCTCAAATAAACCAAACCAAAGCTGAGTTGGTAGCTCTTTTTAAAGACATTAAAGGAGTTAGGCCAGAAACCATTGAGCAGGTTGAAAATGCAATTACCCTTGTGGCTAATGATGATGAAACTAGAAAGAAGCCAAAAGACAAATGGGAATATTATACTTTCAACAACATTCCAGTTGGAGCTACAATTGCAGTATTAACCAAGTTGCAAAACGACGTTATGAACGCTGAAACTGAAGTAATTAATCAGCTGTTTAATCAAATTAGTGCTGCTAAAATCGAAATTGAAGATTTTGAAACAGTAGTAAAACAGAACAAAGCAATCTTGGCTCGTGGAGAAGAACTTGAAGCAAAAATTTTCTTATCAGCAATTGTTGGTTCAATTACACCAGAAATTACAGTTAACAATCAACCTGTTGAAATGGAAGGTGCAACTGGTATTTGGAAAAGAAAGGCTGGTGAGCAAGGGAAATTTGAGGAAAAAGTTAGCGTTAAAGTAAAAAATGCTAAAACAGGAGAATCAAAGGAGTATCCAGCTACTATCAATTATGAAGTTTTTAGTGCAGATGCCACTATTTCTGCTACTAAAATGAACGTATTGTACCTAGGTCTTGATAACCCAATTCAAATTTCTGTACCTGGTTATGAGCCCAAAGCTATTTCAGCTTCGTTAACTCCTTCAAGCGTAGGGTCTTTAGTGCCTGCTGGCAAGCCAGGAGAGTACATAGCTAAAATTAAATCTCGTGAAAAGGATGGTTGTAAAATAGTAGTAAATGTAAAAAACCAGAAAGGTGAGGTGTTGCCTAAAGGAAGTCAGGTATTTAGAACAATGAAAGTACCTAGCCCATATGCAAACCTTAACAACAAAACTGGTGGTTCTATATCTGCTGCTGAACTTAAAGTTGTAAGAACAGTAAATGCTACATTAGATAACTTCGTTTTTGAAGGTATTCGTTATACAGTTACAGGTTATGATTTTATTTACAGCCCGAAAAGAGGTACACTTTTAAGAGGTAAAGGACAAGGAGCTGCAATTGCCGATCAATTAAAAGGAGCTTTTGCAAACGCTAAGAGAGGAGACCAAATCATTATCAATGGTATTCAGGCAAGTGCTCCTGGTGTTGGTAAGGTGGATCTTCCTGGCGCATTAATTTTTGATGTGCAATAATTAACAAGTAAAAAAGAATTAGAAAATTCAGTTCATAATGAAAGCATTCGCAGTTATAGGTTTATTGCTTTTTGGTTTTGCCCAGTTTTCTTTTGGACAAGATGGAGAAGGTGAAGTACCTAAAGAAGATAATTTTATAGGAGACTTTACTTACGAGCGTCTATCTATAAGAGAGCGTAAACCAGTTCCATATCCATCTCAAAGAGAAGCAGATGTAATGTTCGCTCGCAGAATTGAGAGAATTATGGATACAAAAGAAAAGCAAAATTTAGTTTGTAGATGGCCAAAAAATCCATTAGCAGTTATTGTTTTTAAGGCTGCTGAAAGAGGTGAGATTACTGCCTATAAAGATGACAGTCTTACAAGCTTTTATAGACCTGATACTGTAATTATGCAATTGGGTCAGAAAGAGGTAATTCAAGTGCCAGATCCGATTTACGAAGGTGAGTTCATTGATTCAACAATTATCAAAGATTTTAACTTTACTGACGATGTAATAAAGTGGAAGGTAATTGAAGATTGGATTTTTGATAAGCAACGTGGTATTTATTACCCGCGTATTATTGCTATTGCTCCTATGTATAAACTCATGGTTGACGGTCAAGATTTAGGAGAGTATCCGGCTTTTTATGTTGATTGGAACGAAGCAAGAAATCTTTTAATTAACGAAGAAGTGTTTAATAGACACAATGACGGTGCAAGATTTTCTTATTACGACTGGTTTGAGTTAAGGTTGTTTACAAGCTTTATAACCAAAGAACCAAACGTATTCGATATGGAGTTTAAAGAATATGAAGAGTTAAAGGATAATGACCTTGGAGTATTACTTGAGAGTGAAAAATCTAAGGAAAAATTGTTTAACTGGGAGCATGATTTATGGCAATACTAGAATTAGCATTTCCTAAATAAAAAAAGGCCTTGATGAAAATCAAGGCCTTTTTTTATTTGAACAACTGAGTTGTTTTTAGCACATAATAATTTCGTCTCGGCCAGGACCGGTAGAAATCATGGTGTTTTTAAGCGCAAGTTCACTTTCAATAAAACCGAGATAAAGCTTTAGATTTTGTGGTAGATGAGAATAATCTCTAACTGATGAAATATTTTCTTCCCAAGAATTGAATTCTTGCAATTTTCCTGACACGTCCATTGCTTTAAATGTTTCTAGGCAGGTTAAAACATCAGATTTTGTGATTACTAAATCTGTAACCCCATTTTGTACAACTGTTTGTTTAAGCAAAGGAAGGTCTAACCAACCACATCTACGTTCACGGCCGGTTGTGGCGCCGTATTCATTGCCAAAAGTCATTAGTGTTCGTCCAATTTCATTATCTAATTCAGTTGGAAAAGGGCCGCTACCAACTCTTGTTAAATAGGCTTTGTAAACCCCAATTACTTTTTTTATTCGTTGTGGGGCAACACCTAAACCAATGCATGCTGACGCTGATGAAGTATTGCTCGACGTAACAAACGGATAACTGCCAAACGAAATGTCTAATAAAGTGCCCTGAGCACCTTCGGCGAGTACATTTCCACCCTTATCTAATAGGTTGTTTAAGTAATTTTCTATGGCGCTGCATTCAATATTTCTTATTTGGTCAATTGCATTTAGCCATGCTTCTTCAATGCCTTTAAATTCTTCATTTTGCTCATAGCCCAAAGATGAGAGTAATACTAAATGCAGTTTTTTAAGCGCCTCATAGTCGCTTTTAAAACTGCCGCTATGAATGTGGTGCATTCTTAAACCAGTACGAGCATATTTATCTTGATATGCCGGACCTATACCACGAAGAGTTGAACCTATTTTTGCTTCACCTTTCTGTTTTTCATAGTACTCGTCAAGTAATTTATGAGTTGGTAGAATTAGGTGTGCTTTATCAGATATTATAAGTCTATTTTCTGTAGAAATGCCTGCTGAATGAAGCATTTCAAGTTCTTTTACAAGTACAGTTGGGTCTATAACTGTACCTGCACCAACTACATTAATAGTGTTTGCATGAATAATTCCTGAAGGAATAGTATGCAAAACATATTTCTTACCTTCAACAATTAATGTGTGGCCTGCGTTTGGACCTCCTTGAAATCTTGCCACCACATCGTATTTGTTCGCTATGAGGTCAACTATTTTTCCTTTTCCTTCATCGCCCCACTGCAGACCTACTAAAACATCTACACCCATTTAAGCTTCTTTATTTTTAATTGAATTTTTATTTCTTTTTGCGTAAAATGTAAGAGAATGGTTAAAGATTTCAATACCAAATAACTCTTCCATTGTGTTTTGAATTTGTTGAATTCTAGGATCGCAGAATTCTAGAACTTCTTGAGTATCAATACATATAATATGGTCGTGTTGCCCAAAACCCAATGATTTTTCATACAGGGCCACATTATTTCCAAATTGGTGTTTAAGAATAAGGTCGCACTCAAGCAGCAAATCGAGCGTATTATATACGGTGGCCCTACTTACATGATAGTTTTTTTTCTTCATGTCTAAGTAAAGCATATCCACATCAAAATGATCATCACGATTATAAATTTCTTCTAAAATCGCGAATCGCTCTGGCGTTTTTCTGTGCTTTTTATTCTCAAGAAATGCGGTAAAAACACTTTTTGCTTTTTCAAAAGCATTGCTTGGCATAGTGCGGTTTACTTAAGAGGCGAAAGTACTTAAGAAGCACTTAATGCGGGTAGGTCTGGCACATCGAATCTTGAAACTTTATCAACACCTTCAATAGCTTTCATTTTTGCAATGATTTTTTCTAAATGTTTGGTGTCTTGAATTTCTAATACAATTTTGCCAACATATGCACCGGCAGTGGCTTCAAAGCTTATACTTTTCATGTTCACCTTCAATTCTTTAGAAATAATATTGGTTACTTGGCTAATAAGACCAGGGCTGTCTATACCTACAAGTTTAATTCCGGCTGCAAAAGATTTGTGTTCTTCTATTTCTGGTACTGCCCATTGTGCTTTTAAAATTCTGTAGTCGTATTTCGACATTAGAGTAACTGCATTAGGGCACGATACACGGTGAATTTTTATACCATCGTGAATGGTTATATAGCCAAAAATGTCATCTCCAGGAATTGGATTGCAACACTGTGAAAATTTGTAATCCATTCCAATATCATTGTCTCCTATAAGAAGTACATCTTGTTTAGTTGACTTTGGTGCTTGACTTTTTAGCTTTGGCCCTGTGGTGGCTGGTAAACTCTTAAGCTTATCGAACTTTTTGAGTTGTGCAGAAATGGTGGTCTTGTCTATTTTCTCAATTCCAATCTGATAATATAAATCGAGAATAGATGCAGATTTATACTCGCTTACCAGCCATTTTAAAACAGTATTGTCAAGGGTAATTTTAGCTTTTTCAATTTTGGCTTTTAAAAGTTCTTTACCATCTTTTGCTATACGTCGTTTTTCATCTTTTATAGCACTTTTTATTTTGGCTTTTGCCCTTGCACTCACTACAAATTGCAGCCATCCTTCAGATGGTTTTTGCTTTTTAGAAGTGATTATTTCTATTTGGTCACCGTTTTTAATAACATAGTCGAGCGGTACCAATTTTTGGTTAACCTTAACGCCCAGGCATTGTAACCCAACATCTGTGTGTATTTGAAACGCAAAATCGAGAGCTGTTGAGCCGTTTGGCAATGTTCTTAAATCTCCTTTTGGAGTAAAAGCATAAACTTCGTCTGTAAATAGGTTTAATCTAAAATCGTCTAAAAAGTCGAGAGAGTCTGATTCTGGATTTTCTAAAAGCTCTCTAATGGTGCTTAGCCATTGGTCTAAACCAGTATCGCCACTCTCAGGGCCATCTTTATATTTCCAGTGCGCAGCAAAACCTTTTTCGGCAACTTCATCCATTCTGTTGCTTCTAATTTGCACTTCAACCCACCTGCCATTATGGCCCATTACTGTGGTGTGCAAAGATTCATAGCCATTAAATTTTGGTGTAGAAATCCAATCTCTAAGTCTTTGCGGGTTTGGTTTATAAATATCTGTTACAATTGAATAT
>JAGQWA010000129.1 GCA_020437725.1 Bacteroidota bacterium
TAAGGCATCAACTACTCCTGACATATATTACATTGGCGCGGAGTGGCAATTTGCCCCTAACCTAATGCCAAAATGGTATTTTCAATTTTCATCTGGATCACATTACATTAGAAGCGTTTATGATAATACTTTTACCAATAGAATTGACATATACAAACTAGCTTATTTTGTTTTTAATGATATTTCCATTGAAAAACAGCTTGGAAACGGTAACCGTCGTTTCTTTTTTGATAATGCACATATAGGGTTATTTGCCACCACACGATCGCGCCCGCGTTTTGAACCATTTTCACATCTTTTAACTATAAACCGCATATATATTGGCCCTAGAATTGGCTTTAACCAACGTATTTTCAAAGGCCTTTATGCTGACTTCAGTTATCAGCAACCGTTGGTAATAGATCGAAGCCCAACAAAGTCACAAACAGTATTTGCCTTGCAAATCAATCGAATTTCTATGACCATAAGTTATCGATTTACAGCATTATGAGATTCAAATTTTTACTTCTTTCCCTATTAATCATATTGAAAGTTCATGCTCAAAAAAATCATGGATTACGCATATATGGATCAGTGCCAGATTTTTCAGCTGGAATTGAGTTTAAAAAACAACTCGGCACACATTATCTAGAACCCTTTTTATATGTTAGTAGTGGCTATTATTTATCTACAAGGACCACAGGAAATAGTACCTTTCCCATACGCACTCATTTTGGCCCAAAAGACCAGTTCTTGCCTTACGCTTTATATGGAATAAGGTATTATTGGCCTTCTGAAGTATTTAACAAAAATCTAAAACCCTTTATTGTACTTGGTAGACGAAGTGAGCATAATTCCGATTTTTTACTAGGTGCTGGAGGATTGTATACATTCAATAATCGATTGGCACTGTTTGTTGCATGCCACAATGGGTTCTTGTTCGGCAGAAAAAATGTTTGGCTTAATGGCAGAAACAAAGGCTTATACATAAATCAATCTTCAATAATTGGCTTGCGCTATTATTTCTACTATGGAAAGAACAGCCCCAGTATAAAAGAGTTTTAGTTTAATAAACAAACCACAGCTCCATGCACGGTGCCTGAGCGGAGACGATTTCAGTTCTCGGTTCACAGTTGACAGATCACGGTATTATTAGTCGACAGTCCATTGACGACAGACCACAGCTTATTGCACGGTGCCTGAGCGGAGACGAAGGCACATTTTTTTTAAAATCAAATACCCCAATTGGTTGATGAACTGCTAATATTAGTCGATAAAAAATTAATACCAATTATTTTTTCATTAAAATTTGGCTAATTGTTTTTTTTTTGTTTTATTTCGACATGCACTTATACTTAAACCATTACATAGGCCTATAAAACGTTTATTAAAGGTGTAAGGGAAAATTTCCGAAAACCTTATTTAATAGAGTAGGAAACTAATTCAAATTTTCAACTATGTTAAAACCAATTTTAATCGCATTAATTGCGCTTGCCCCTTATTTATCATTCTCTGAAGAAGTTGTAACAACAACCGTTACAGTACCAGGTGAAGCTTATCATGTAAACGACGGACCTTTTGGGGTCGATGTAGATTGTTATGACGATCAATCCAAAGTATGTTATTCAACAACAACAACAACAACCAATGGTATCTCAACTTCTGGAAGGATTGATGTACCAACTACTGGGTACTCAAAGTCTGGTACTGCCGTTGTTTCAGAAACTATTGTTCCATTGGCACCTGGCAATAACAGGTATGTGATTGTGATTCAACCATAGGTGCTTTTACACATTGGTGGCAATCTCCATCAATTTACGGTCTAGAATCTCACATTTTTTAATCTGTGATTCTGGACCTTTTATCAGAGGGGATTCTGAAAACCTCAATAAATAGAGTAAGAAACTTTTAAAACACATATTATGTCTAAATTATTTGTAATTGCAATTTTTTCTATTGCACCATTTTTATCATTTGCCGAAGAGGTTGTTACTACCACAATTAATGTTCCAGGTCGAGCGTATCACGTGTCAGACTCTCCTACAGGATTGTCTGTCGATTGTTATGACGAACAAGAGAAAATCTGTTATACAAAAACAACAACAACAACCAATGGTATCTCAACTTCTGGGAGTATCGATGTGCCAGAAACAGGATTTTCTAAATCTGGAACGGCTATTTTGTCCGAGACAATAGTTCCTTTAGCCCCAGGTGATAATAGATATATAATTGTAATCCAACCATAACTATTAAACTCTACAGCTCACAATAACCCCGGGCAACTGGGGTTATTTATATCACTAATTAATGCCTTTATTTTATGCGTATCAAACTCGGAATTTTATCACTTATACTTTTTGGTTTCAATGTTAATTCTCTAGCAATTTCAATTAAAAGCTTGTTTAAGAAATGTAATACCAAACAAATAATTATCATAAATCCAAATGATTGCATTCTGTGTCAAACTCAACTGGGGTTCTTTATGGATACTCTTAAGACTTTAGGTGAAAGACCAACGGTGATATCTACAGATCAAATTAATTCCACCGAGTATTCATTTAGTAATTTGATAAAGATAGGTAATAATGAATTAAAAAAATTGAGTCCTGATGGAAAATCAATTCTTGTAGTAAAGACAATGGTTTCTAATCATAAATCTATTTCAATCAAGAATTCTAGTTTAGACGAATTACTTAATTATTATTTCTCAAATACACCCGACTTTCTAGAGATTAACTACAATCCTAATAAAGACAAATTTGTAAGGCGAAATGAGAATCATTTCTTTCTGCTTAAGAACTCAGCTCAGCTACTCTACTTTAATTCAATTACCAAGAAATCATCACTATTATGCGATATTAATAATGCCCCAAAATATTCAAATGACTCTACCCTCAATTACATTTTTTACGATAACAAGACTTTTTTTCAAGAGAATAGGCTTCCAATTATTAAGGTCGGCAACCTACATGTAGATAAGTCCGGAAATACCATTTATATCTCTTGTTCAATTGGCAGCTTGCAAATTGATACGACCACTACTTACAATGAACTCGGAGATACTCTAAAAAATGTAAATATTAACGTGATCTACAAACCAATTCTCATTCAGTTTTGCAGGAAGAAAATGAAAATTTCTAGAATTCTGTACTTTGGTCTCGGCCCAGAATTCACCATTGCCACTCCGTTGAGTTTTCATATCAATCATTCAGAAAGTACGCTGTATGCCAGATTGTTTTATCAAGGTGACGTTAACTTAATTGGCCGATTTGAAATTAATCAGAACAATGTGTTATCTCTAAAAACCATATATAAGGCCAAGGTAGACCATAGCAAAATACTTTCTATTATGTTTCTGGAGAAGGGCGATGAAGTCTATTGCACCTTCCAATCACAGTCTTTAGTATTTCTTCTGGGCCAATCTGAATTAATACCAGAAAAATTAGATCACCAAATGTCGCCTAAAAAAAGCTATTATATTTTTGGTTTTCTTGAAGACATACTCAGCCACCCAATATACCTCCAAAATGGGCAAATAATTGTCCTGTCTGGCAAATCAAAGAACCGCATAAACATTGATAATAATACTTTTCCTAATGTACATAGTGGCAGCCTAGATTTCATTTCCTACACCCCAAGTGGGATAGTTATTGAGAGAAACCTGTTGTAGCAGAAACCTACTCCTCCCCATTATAAATCCAATACATTACACCATTATGTTTTGCACATACATCGTGGTTGCTGCCTTTTAGCATTTTGCCATCACGGCAAACGGCACCAATCTTTTTGGGGTTTTTAGATGTACCAATTTTATCGGCGTGTTCGCCGCCAGAACCGCCGCCACCGGCGCTTGCTGGTTCTTCAGCCACTTCTTGAACAGCATCAAGCGGAATATAACCAAAGCCGCTGGCCAACTGGCAACGTGCCCATTTGCCATCTTTGGTTTCGCTAACCACCGTAACCACATCTCCCTTATAGTGCTGCGACAGCACGTTTGAGTTCGCATCGGGCTTTGCATACATTTTTACCTGACCCTTGGTAATTTCATACGACTTATAGGTTACTTCTTTCACTTTTTCTTTCGGTTTTCCAAGCGCCAAGTGAGATGCCAAAATATAGCCAATATTGGTACCGTCTTGTACTTTCAGCCAGTCGCCTTCATCAGCTATAACATCAACCATATCGTTTTCGCTATAGGATTTTAATTTGGCAGAGCCAGCATCTTTTTTGGCATACATATGGGTTTCGTAAACCGACACGTGGTATTTGGTAATAGATGCCTTTTTAACTTTAGCCATGTATTTACCTTCAGCTATATTGGCTAACTCAACATATCCAATCTTACTGTCGTATTTAATCTTTGCCCAAGAACCACTTTCCATGGTTTTTAAATAGGTAAGATTCTCATTGGCTTTGGCATTTGCCACTACATCGGCTGTTGCATTTGGCAGAGATCGTACTTTGCTATCAACCGTAAAATGGTAAATCTCTTCAGCCGCAAAAAGCTGTAAAGAAGTTAACAACAGAATAGATGAAATGAGCCAGCGCATTAAACCAAATTTCTGAGCAAATTAGGCATTATTTGGGCTAGTGCTATACTTATCATTAACATTATTGGAAGCTTAACTTGTTATTTTTGATTTCCAATATTATCCAAATGAAAACAGTTATCTCCCTTGTCTTCTTAACCCTACTTGTGCTTTCTACTAACGCCCAAAATTGGGAAGTGCTGCACACCATTCTTCCCAAAACCCAAGGCGCTTTTGCCGTAAACCGCGTTGAAGCGCATGGCGCTAAGCTTTATGTAGTTGGTGCCTTTACTGGCAACATACAGCGTGGAAGCATTAATTTAGTAGCAAGCAAAACAGACGGCATTTTAATGCAAGTTGACACTGGCGGAACCGTTGATTGGTTCGTATCTCTTGGCGGAAGTGGCGATGCTAATATTACTTCTGTAGCCATTACCAGCAGCGGAACTGTGTTTGCAGGCGGAACTTTTACCGGCCAAGCTATTATAGACCAAAGCAATGGCACCAAATACGATTTAGGTTCGCTAAGTAATGGTACCCAAGAGGGTATTTTCTTCAAGATTTTGAGCGATGGAACTGTTGATGAAATAATTAATACCACTTGGGGGCAAGAATTTACTTTAACAGACCTTGATGTTAGTCCAACCACCGACGTTATTGCAGTAGGAAACCTAGAATACCGAAATGGCGATGCCCTCGGAATATTTACTCGAATTGGTTTTGGCAATAAATCTGATTATACCAAAACCTTTATTTCTACACGTGGTGTTAGGGTTAACAGCCTAAGTATTAGCGACAAAGGCTTTGCTGTTGTTGCGGGTTCTCATAAAAAAAATATCAGTTTTGATAATGGTGATAATTGGTTTGAAAGAAGTGATGAAGTAGAAGAAGGTTTCGTGGCCATATATAATGCGTCAACCGGCGCTTTTCAAGATTACTTTAGCATGGTGAACACCAGCGGATATGCTGCAATAGATGTTGAAGCCGTTGGCGATTTCATGAACATTGCCTGGCAGCATGAAGGCAAACTTGAAATAACATCAACCAACAGTAAAACGAGCCGAGGGGGAAACGACATTATGGTAACGCGTATAAGCTATAATCCTTCGGCAGGAAATAAGTTCGTTTTGCAATTCTATTTCGCCATTTCGTCAAATCAAGATTTGTATGCTTTTGATTTGATTAAAGGCAAAGGCAATGAGTTTTATGCATTGGTTCATGATGTTAGCACCATGTATTACAACGATACACGACTTAGTAATCCGGCAGGTACCAACGTACTTTTGTTAGGCTTTAACCATGCGGGTGTTTTTTTACACGAATCAGTAATTGGTAATTGTGATTTGGCTGCAGGCGCAGCAGTTGCAGTAACTGATGAAGGCATACCTTATTTTGTTTCTGGCCCTGGCAATATTGGCGATCATGAATTGGGCTGGTTTGGAGCTAGTAAAAACATTACCATGCTTTATTTGGCCAAGAATTCTGATAAGGAAACACATCAAAGAACCAGTATTGGAGAACAAACTGAACAAGATCTAACGCTTTATCCAAACCCAACTAATGGCGTACTTTTCGGTTCACTCATTCAAAATGCAGAAAGCATTCAGGTTTTTGACATTCAAGGCCGTTTGGTTTTCATTCAAAATGAAAGTTCAATTGAACTTGACATTAGCCATTTGGAAAAAGGCGTTTACACCCTTCTTTCTCAGTTAGAAGGGAATCTCTTAAGAAGAGAAATGGTGGTAGTTGAGTAATTCATTGTAACCATAAGCCACCATTATAATAAATTATATTCCGCCAAAACTCATCTTTTTATAAAGTTTTGGCGGGATATAAACCTAAAGCTTTTCAAACAAAGCATCCATTTTCACTGAGTTTTGCAGCATTTCATTACTATAAGCATTGTTGGTTACTCCATAAGTTGTTATCATAGTTAAGAATAGATTCTTGCGCGTATTTGTGCTTTCTTTAAATTGATAAACCTTGTTTTTTAGCTGTTCGTAATACGCCTTTGTAATGTTAAATGGGCCATCATTAAACTTCATCTCACAAAGGTTTATCACATTGTCATCACGATCTATTAGCAAGTCTATTTGTGCATGTTCGTTAAACCATGAGCTGTTGGTAGAGTACACCACATCAATACGTAAGGCATGTTTAATATGTTGAACATACTTTAGGCAAATAGATTCAAAAGCAAACCCAGCCCAACTTTGGTAAGATCTTTTGCCGCTTAAGCGTTTCCAAGTTCCTGCTCCCAAACCCTTGTTAGACTCTATATATTTCTTATAAAACCAGGAATATTCATCAGATAATCTATACAAGCTCAACTGCTTTTTATTCTGATAGTAGGCGTACTCGCTCACAAAACCAGACTCAATTAGTTCTTTTAATTTAAGTGAAAAATCGCCGCCACTATTCAGTTTTGTAGATTCAATAATCTCTGCCCTGGTTAGCCCTTTGTTCTTCTTAGCAAGCGCATCTACAATTAGCTGGTGCCTTTCAGAATTTTCGAAAAGCGAGTTAAATAATTTATCAAACTCGTTAACCAGCACTCCATCTTTTTTAAAGCAAAGTGAATCAATGTTTTCTACCAGACTTTTACCCTTGTCTAGTTGTTTTAGATAGTGCGGAATTCCACCCACACTCATATACAGTTTAAGAATATCGTACCTAGTATAATTTATTTTCTTGCTTTTTAAATATAGCTCGGTTTCAAGAAGATTAAAGGGTAATAACCTTATTTGTCTTGTAATTCTATTGTGCAACCCACCCCTATTGGCCACAACATTCTTAATCATGTAAGAAGCGGCTGAGCCACAAATTATCACCACCAAATCGTTCCTTTTCGAACAGAATTGATTCCAAAAACTTTCGAAAGCCATTAAGAATTTTGAGCGTGGCGTGGCCATCCATGGAAACTCATCTATAAAAAGTACCCTCTTTTTTTTAGACTTCTGCTTTTCTATAAAGGCTTCTAGCTGTAAGAAGGCCGCCATCCAACTATCAGGTTTTTGTTCAATAGGCTCCTTTTTAAATTTTGCCAATTGATTTGAAAAATTTAGAAGTTGGTCTGCTAGGTTTCCTTTAAACATACCAGCCACTTCAAAAACAATCTGGCCCTTAAAATATTCTCTTATTAAAAATGTTTTGCCAACCCTTCTTCTGCCATAAACTGCAATTAACTCAGCTTCATTGCTCTCGAGCGCATCTTTAAAAATGGCCATTTCATGCTCTCTTCCAATTAATTGCGTCATTGAATCTAGATTTATATCTCGCCAAAACTACAGTTTTTTATAAGTTTTGGCGAGATATAGACCAATAATACAACTCAAAAAACTTATACAAACAAACGTATGGTGCAAGCTGCCTATGGATTAACGATGACTATAATACAGAAAGATTGGGTGTGTTTATCCCGCCAAAACTCATCTTATTATAAAGTTTTGGCGAGATAAAAGTTATTTAAACACCCTAGTACTTAGGAATGGCAGGCTACATATTCCTTCTATACTGACCGCCTACTTCGAACAACGCATGGGTAATTTGACCCAACGAGCAGTACTTGGTGGCTTCCATTAATGCATCGAACATGTTACCGTTTTGAATGGCTACTTGCTGAACATGTCTAAGTTGCTCAGCAGCAATATCACTATTTCGGCTATGCAGCTGCTTTAAGGTATTAATCTGGAATTCTTTCTCATCTTGAGTGGCTCTAATTACTTCTCCAGGAATTACCGTTGGCGAACCTTTAGAGCTCAAGAAGGTATTTACACCGATTATTGGGAAATCGCCATTGTGCTTAAGCGTTTCGTAGTATAAACTCTCTTCTTGAATCTTGCTGCGTTGATACATGGTTTCCATGGCACCAAGCACACCGCCACGCTCTGTAATTCGGTCA
>JAGQWA010000012.1 GCA_020437725.1 Bacteroidota bacterium
ACGAATTAGTTGATGAATTGGCCAAATTGGCCAAGCTTGAATTCGATGAATCAAAGAAAGCATTGGTTAAAGAAGAGTTTCAGAAAATGCTGAATTTTATTGACAAGTTAAATGAGCTAGACACCACCAATGTAGAGCCATTAATACACATGAGCGATGCCGTTAACTCATTTAGAGAAGATGAGCCGAACAACAGCATTTCGCACGAAAGTGCTTTGAAAAACGCGCCTGATAAAGATTCAGACTATTTTAAAGTTCCTAAAGTGCTTAATAAGTAATGAACCCCATTATTTCAACCAATAACATTACCAAGCAGTTTACTGTAGGAGACCAATTGGTTGAGGCTTTGAAGGGAGTTACACTTGATATTTTACCTAATGAATATGTTGCATTAGTTGGGCCCTCGGGTTCAGGAAAGTCAACATTAATGAACATATTGGGAGCGCTAGACCAACCAACTTCTGGCTCCTATCATCTTGCCCAACAAGATGTTAGTACTTTAGATAATGCAAACCTTGCCAAAGTGCGAAATGCTCAAATTGGGTTCGTTTTTCAAACCTTTAATCTCATTCCAAAGCAAACAGCCATTGAAAACGTGGCTTTGCCTTTAACCTATGCGGGTATTTCAAAATTAGAGCGCGAAAAACGAGCCAAAGAAATATTGCAAATGGTGGGTTTGGGAAACAGAATGAGCCATAAACCCAATGAATTATCAGGCGGGCAAAGGCAGCGTGTAGCGGTGGCCCGAGCCTTGGTTAACAATCCATCTATACTATTGGCCGATGAACCTACTGGAAATCTTGATAGCCAAACCACCAATGAAATTATGGACCTTTTTGATGAACTTCAATCAAAAGGCAATACCATAATAATTGTGACCCACGAACCCGAAATTGCCGAAAGAACAAAACGAGTGATTAGGCTTAAAGATGGCCTAATTGAAAGTGATGTGTTGAACTAAGACCCGCTAAGAATTTTAAGCACGAACTGAAATTGCCCATTTTCGTTTTTCTTTTGAAATAGGGTATTTAAACAAATTGCAATAAACCATGAAAGTATATACCAAAACCGGCGATAAAGGAGAAACCAGCTTAATTGGTGGCGTAAGAGTGGCAAAAAACGATTTAAGAATTGACGCCTATGGAACCATAGATGAGCTGAATTCTTTTGTTGGTCTAGTAAGAGATGTTTGCCCTGACGAAGAACAAAAGCAGGTGCTATATAATGTACAGAACACGCTTTTTGTAATTGGTTCAAACTTGGCTTCAGCGCCCGAAAGCAAAATGCAAATACCTGATTTACAAGAAAACGAAATAGAAGAACTAGAACGCAGTATTGACAAGATGGAAATGGTTCTTGAACCCCTTAAGAATTTTGTATTACCGGGCGGACATCAAGCCGTTTCTCATGCACATGTAGCACGTTGTGTTTGCCGAAGAGCTGAAAGAAACTGCGTGGCTTTGCAACAGCAAGCCGATATTGACCATTCGATTATTCCCTACTTAAACAGACTTTCAGACTATCTTTTTGTGCTGAGCCGAAAAATGGCGAAAGATTTAGGTGCTGAAGAAGTGCTTTGGAAACCGCTTAGAAGCTAATCTTCTGATTCTTTATTAATATTATAACGTTCCATCTTGGTGTAAAGATGGCTTCGTTGAATACCAATAAGCTCTGCTGTTTTAGAAATATTCCAGTTCATTTGCTTTAGCTTCTCAATGATAAAAATACGTTCCATTGCATTTTTAAATTCCTGAAAATCATCAAACGAAGTGGTATCTGGCAAACCACTATTCTTTACTGATTTGCGTGGATTTGCATATTGATTCACGTCATCAGAGCCAATGGTATCAGGGCAAAGTATGGCCAGTCTTTCAACCACGTTTCTTAGCTCGCGAACATTACCCGTAAAATTTTGCTTTCGTAAAGCCTCAAGCGCCAGTGGACTAAATTGCTTAGGTGGCATTCCATTTTCTCTAACTACATCAGCCAAAAAGGTTTCTGCAAGTAAAGGAATATCATCTCTCCTATCATTTAAAGATGGAACATGAATAAGAATTACTGCCAGTCTATGGTACAAATCTTCTCTAAAAGTTCCTTCATCAATAGCCGCAAAAAGGTCCTTATTGGTTGCAGCCACCACACGCACGTTTACGCTGATGTCTTTATCGCCACCAACTCTTGTTATTTTATTCTCTTGCAACGCGCGCAACACTTTGGCTTGAGCTGACGGGCTCATGTCGCCAATTTCATCTAAGAACAGGGTTCCACCATTTGCCTGTTCAAACTTGCCAATGCGTTGTTTATGAGCCGAGGTAAAAGAGCCTTTTTCATGTCCAAAAAGCTCACTTTCAATTAATTCTTGCGGAATAGCAGCGCAGTTAACTTCTACAAACGGCTCGTTAGCTCTAGTGCTTTTTTCATGAATATTTCTGGCTACTAATTCCTTTCCAGAACCATTTCCGCCAGTAATAAGAACACGTGCTTCGGTTTGGGCAACCTTGTCAATGGTTTGTTTAATGCCATCAATAGCGTTTGATTGACCAATAATTTCAAACGACTTAGAAACCTTCTTTCTTAAAACCTTGGTTTCAGTAATCAGGTTAGATTTATCTAATGCGTTTCTAAGGGTAATTAATAATCTATTTAAATCTGGTGGCTTAGAAATGTAGTCGAACGCACCCATTTTAACCGCATCAACTGCGGTTTCAAGCGTTCCGTGGCCTGAAATCATAATTATGGGGAGCTCTGGGTTTTTGGGCGAAACCGCTTCTAACACTTCAAGACCATCCATTTTAGGCATTTTAATATCGCATAAAACGGCGTCGTATTTCTGGCTGTTTATCTTCTCTACTGCTTCGGCGCCATCTGCGGCCGTATCAATTTCATAGTCTTCATACTCCAAAATATCAATTAGGGTTTGGCGTATTACTTCTTCGTCGTCAACAATTAAAACCTTAGGCATACGTGCAATTTTGGTTTTGGGTTAGTCAATAATATTGCCAAAAGTAAAGCTAGAAAAAGGCCTAACGAATAGCCAAAGCCTTTAATTCTGGGTTTTGAAGCCAACCTTGTGTTCCGTTTGCCAAAGCCACTTTAACCCAGCTAGAATCGGTTTCGAGCATTTCGAGCTTTAGCCCTTCATGAATTATCTGTAATTCTTGTCCATCGGTACCGGGGGCGCTCCAAATGGTGGCTTTTTCATTTAATAAAATGGCCATTTTATTATGGCAAACTCGGTTGTTGCCCATCCAAGCCATTGCCGTTAAAACAATAAAAATAGCGGTGCATGAAATGCCAGTTAGCACACCCAACTTTTTGATAATTGATTGACCTGAAAAAATAAAAATGGCAAAACCACAACAGGCCAACCAAACCGCTATTACTGACAACCATGTCCAATTAAGTGGACTAAATCTATTTACTAAACGAGTCTTGAATTGCCGCAATTCGTAATCGGCATTGGGTCTAATTTGGTCTTGTAACTGGCCTCTAAGTAGATCTAAATTATAATGTGCATCTTGATGATCTTGGTTCAACAATAGCGTTTTTTCATAGGCCCAAACCGCTAAAGGTTTGTTGCCAGACTTGTAGTGCGCATTGCCCAGGTTGTAGTAAAGTTCTTCTGATTCAAAACCTGCGTTAATGATATTTTGGTAGGCATTAACCGCTGCTTGGTAATCTGCAGCATAATAAAATTGATTGGCGGCTGCAAAAGAATCTTGCCAATAGTCTTGTGCCTTTAACCCACCAAAAAAATTACTTATGGTAAGAATGAATGTGGCTACTGGCAACAGAACTCTCAAGTGATTATAGCTTATTTAAGATCAATTATTAGTTGCTCTACTTTATTGAAATAGGCTTCTTGTTGTTCAACTGCAATTGGTGTGTATTGCATCATTTCTAACTCATTCCAAACTGCCAACAATTGAGAAATAATTATTTGGTTTACGCCTTTGTTTTTTAAAATAAGCGCCATTTTTTCTGGCACCATTTCGCTTCTAGCAATGGCATAATTACTACTAAGATTATCGGCAAGTGCATTGAGCAACTCTCTCATGGCAAGGTCTTTTTCACCACTTTGAAAAAGACTACGCGCAGCGTTAATGTGATTTGTTGAAGAAACCGTTGTATAAGGTTGTTTTTGATCTGTAAGTTGAACACTTTGTTGTTTTCGGCGATAGCCAAAAAATGCCAATAACAACAGTGCAAATGGCGCAGAAGTGGCTAAAATATGGCCTATTGAGCCAAAAAACTGACTCCCCTTTATTTGTAGATCTATGTTGTTTTTATGAATAAACCTAATGTCATCTCCATTGGTGAAATCACTTTCGCTCTTATCTAATTTGGCTGAAGTTTTTTCAATTTTTAATGGTTTGAATTCGCCTACTTGCAGAATTAAATCGCTTGCTTTTTCGGTAACATATTTTACAGAATCTGGGTTGAAATAAGTTAACGTAAAGCCGGTAATACGATACCTTCCATTTTGAGTGGCAACAAGTGGGTAGGTGTGATGATATATTCCACCAAACAGATTATTTTCTAAAAAGAAATTGCTTTGCTTTTCGGGTTCGTGTTTTTCAATTTCTATTGGGCCGCTAAAATTGGGTAAAGAATAAGCTCTAATATTTCCCAAACCCTTAAGTACCATTTTATAGTTAAGCAGTTTGTTTACATCGGTATTGGAGTCAGACAATGACACGTTTAATTTGAAATTACCTACTAAACCCGAAAAGTCTTTTGGTTTTGGTTTGGGCAATGGCTTGGCGTAAACCACCAATTCGTCTGATGATAGTTCATAATCAAACCAATGTAATCTATGTGAATGTCTTGATGGCTCGGCCACTTTTAAATTTAAATACATGGGTGCTATTTTCTGCACACCTGTATCGTTGGCAAATAATATTCTATCAGTTACCAAATAGGTTACATACAACTGGTTGTTAAGCATTTCTCTTTGAGCAGTAAATCTTTTATCGCTCACAATTTCTTGATTAAACGATTTCATTTCAGGCATTTTAATACCCATGAATTCTAAATTAAGAGAAGAATATACTTTATAAACTACCCTTACTTGTTGCCCAACAAATGGTGAATCGTTGCTTAATGTGGCTCTTATAAATACTCTGTTGGCCACACGCGCTTTACGCAAATCCATTAAAACGTTTCTATCTACTACTTCAATTTCCCTTTTCTCGGTGGTAAAATTTCGTCCGCCCCAATAAAAATTGCCGGCAGGTATGGTGAATTTTCCAGGTTTTAAAACCCTCACTTTACATAAGTATTTAAAGGTAACTTCAACAGGCATGTTGTTTATCGTAACCCTATGTTCAGATGGATTCTTTTGCACAAACTCTAAACGCAGTTCTTTTGGAAATTTTGGAGGTGCAAAAGAATCGGGTCTATTTCCTTGAAACACAAATTCTAAGTCAATTACATCGCCATGAGCAATTTGCCTTTGCTTTATCTCGAGTTTGGTATTAATTTCTTGGCCAAACAAATAATTGCAGTTTGCCAAAATTGGCACCAGCAAAACAATGAGCGTATATTTTGAAAATGTTACCACTGTTTTTGATTGTGCTTTGGTTTGGCTCGCAGTTTATACTGCATTATGCGTTTCTGAATTTCTTTTTCTTGCCTACGACTAGCTTGCAGCATGGCATCAAGTTGTTCTTCTGTTAATTCTGGCTCTTTGCCTTCCGTTTGCTCACCTTTATTAGATGGCTCTGGTTTTTGGGGTGGGTTTTGTTGCTGATTTTGGCTTTGGTTCTGATCTTTATTCTGCTGATCTTGGCCATTGTTCTGTTCTTCGCTTTGTTTATTTTGGTCTTTATTCTCAGGTTTTTGGCTCTTTTTATTTTTCTCTTCTTCTTGCAGTTTCTTCATGGCATAGCTCAAATTATACTGAGCATTTGCAAAACCTGGTTTATTAGATAATGCCTTTTGGAAGTGAGAAATGGCTTCTTTATACTTTTTATTTCTTAGCTCAACATTGCCCAAGTTATAATAAGCATCGGCTCTTTGATTTCGGTCTTTTGCATTGTTTAAGGCTTGCGAAAAATGGTCTTTAGCTAAAGAGTCTCTTTTTTGGTGGAAATAGGCATCGGCCAGATTAAAATGAGCGTTAAACTGTTCAGGACTTTCTTTTATTGCCTTTTGGTACTCTTTTACTGCTTTTTGATAAGCTTGTTCTTCGTAAAACTCATTACCATTTCTAATATGTTTTTCGCCCTGAGCATTTGCTAATAAGCAAATAGAAACAAGGCCAATTATCATTAGCAACTGCTTTTTAATCGCTCTACTCATCCACTCTTTTTCGTACAAAAGCATAGTCTATTAACAGCAACACCAGGGCCGCCAAAAAGAACCAGTAAAACCTACTTTCATACTCAGTGAAAATTTTGGTTTCGCTATTTGCTTTGGTCGAGTTATTCAAACTAGCAAAATATTCTTTGGCCTGCATGGCTGAGTTGTTCAAACGAAAATAAGAGCCCGAGCCACGGTGGGCTACGTCTCTTAACATTATTTCGTCAAGTTTAGTAGTTATAATCTTATTGTTTTCATCGCGTTGATATCCGCGCCGGCCAAAGCGATCAATTACCGGAATTGGTTTACCTGCACTCGTTCCTACGCCAATGGTGCTTACCACTATGCCTAAATCATTTGCTTCTTCAATTACATCGTCAAGTCCGCCCTCGTGCTCTTCTCCATCTGAAATTACCAAAATGTTTTTGCCTTGTGGTGTTTCTGGGTCAAAAGCCTCAATTGCTGTTTTAATTGCCTCAGCAATTGAAGTTCCTTGAGATGGCATTAAATCAGTTTCAAGAGTTGAAACAAACATTTTTAAAGCTGAGTAGTCTGTAGTTAACGGACATTGAAGAAAAGCAGTTCCTGCAAAAACAACCAAGCCTAATCGCTCGCCAGCAAGCTCATTAATTAACTCGTTAATAAACAGTTTAGATTTATCTAATCTACTAGGAATTAGATCTGTTGCATCCATACTTTTCGATAGGTCAATAGCAACAACAATGTCTGACCCTGAAGTTTTTACATACTCCATTTTAGAGCCAAACTGCAAGTTGGCCATTCCTATTATTGACAGGGACACAATAACAGTGTATAGCCACATTCTTTTAATTTCACTTTTAGGTTGGGCTATTAATGTTTGCCTTTTAAGCGCCTTTAAGTGAAAATGGTTTTTCAATTGTTTTTTTCTATACCATAAATAGCCAATAAACATGGCGGCCATAGGCAGTAGCAATAGCAACAACCAGAACAGTAATGGATATTGAAATTGAACTGCTTTCAACTTATGGTACTTGTTTAATTACGATATATTTAATAATCATCTCGGCCCCTAAAAGCATTAAAAAAATAATGGCAAATGGCAAAAAGGCTTCTTTATAATTCTTGTAAGATGCCACTTCCATTCTTGTGGTTTCTAAAGCATCTATTTCATCAAAAACTTGCTGAAGGCTCGAGTTTCCGGTGGCTCTAAAATATTCGGCATTTGTATTGGCGGCAATTTCCTTTAAAAGTTCTTCGTCTAGTTCTACTTCCATAAGCCTCTTGTAAACACGGCCTAATTGGTCTTCAAACGGAATTTCGGCGGTTCCAACAGATCCTAAGCCTATGGTATAAACACGAATACCAAATTTTTGAGCTGCACTTGCTGCTTTTAATGGTTCAATTTCTCCACTGTTATTAACGCCATCGGTTAGTAGAACTATTACTTTGCTTTTTGCGTCGCTATCTTTAAGGCGCTCAATTGCATTTACTAATCCCATTCCAATTGCTGTACCATCGTAGATTAGCCCCATTCGCAACTGGTCTATTGAGTTTTGAAGCATTTGCTTGTCAGTAGTAATTGGGCATTGGGTAAAGCTTTCTCCCGCAAATACTACCAGACCCATGCGATCGTTTTCACGCAACGAAACAAATTGTTTAGCTAGATCTCTAGCGGCTTCAAAACGGTTAGGGTTAAAATCGGTTGCCAACATGCTTTTTGAAACATCAAGCGCAAGAACCATATCAATTCCATTTGTAGAAACGCTTTGTTTGCTATTAGCAATTCGTGGACGAGCTATTATAAAAACCACCAAAAAGATGGCCGCTATTCGCAAGTATTTGGGTAGATTCATTAGAATGGTTGAGCCCATTCTATTGCCCATGCTTTTAGAAATTGAGAGTTTAATTGCATTCTTATTAAATGCGCTAGTCTTATAAAAATCCCAGATTAAAAAAGCTACTAGTGGCACATAAAGCCACAAAACAATTGGATATTTTAGCTCAAAATCTGGCAATTTAATTTTGGTTTAGTTCGGTTTCTTGTGGTTTTGACTTGCCAAACTTTTCTATGAATGTCTCAATTACAATAAGGCAATTTTGGTTTTCGGCTTCGCTCGGAAATTGCTTTGCGAATTTGGCCATATCACCCATTTGTAATGCCAAACTCAATTCAGCCCAATTGGCTTGTTCTAGCTTAAGTAAGTTGAGCCTTTCTAACATTTCAGGCGTGGTTAAATCTAGAACCGAAATGGCAAAATGATAATGCACAAACTCCCTAAATATTTCGGATAACTCGGCATGATATTGCTTTATTTCTTCATTAGAATCTAATCTGAAACGCCGAACAACCTTTAACTTTTCAATGGCAATTTCATACGGAGTTTTCTGTTGAGTAGCCGTGCCAGGTTGTTGTTGCTTTTTTCGTGGTAGATATACCAATAACAGCCACAAGATTGCCGCTAATGTTCCTACCGAACCAACACCAATTGCCACCATTTTTAAAATTTCGGCGGTGGTAAATGGAGCATCTTTAATTTCAGCAATTGGCTTAACTGGTAATGCCGTATCTACCTTATAGAGACTAAAGTAAAATTCTAATTGGTTCGACTCAATGTATTGTTTTTCTGAGTAATACCATTTTAATACTGGAGTAATATGGCGGCCAGTATCAAGCGATGTATATTCTGAAATTCGAGTTGCAACTGTATTTTCACCACTCTTCTCGAAGAACGTTTCACCTGCATCTACTCTTATTAATGGCCCAATTGTATCAGGAATTCCGGGGTTTTTAACTTCAGATCCAGTAGGAAAAACCCATTGCTGACTAATTACCACTTTGGCACCAATTGCATAGTTGGTTGAATCTGCAATGAGCCTATATTCATAAGTAGTTTGGCCTTTGGTAAAACCAAGTAGGCCAACAAAACCAATGATGAATATGAAACTCTTTAGCTGATTCAACTCTACCTATTATTAGCGTGCTTGTTCTCTTATTTTGAAATAGTTCCTTAAAGATTTTATGTACTGCTCGCTGGTTTTTAAACTTACAAAACCTGCTCCTGAGCGTTTAAAGGCCTGCAGTGCTTCGTTTTTTGAATGCATAAAAGCTTCTGCATATTGCTGTCTCAATTTCTGGCTGTTGGTATTAATCCATCCTATTTTACCGGTTTCAGGATCAGCAATTTTTATAATGCCCATTTTGGGCAGTTTTTCATCAATAGGGTCGAAAAGATGCAGGGCAGTTAAATCGTGTTTGCGAGCTGCAATTCTTAATGCAGAGCCATTTTCGATGTTTTCAAAATCGCTTAAAACGAAAGCAATACAGCGCTTCTTTATAATATGATTTAAATAGTCGAAAGCCAAATTCAAATTGGTTGAGACCCCACTCGATTCAAAGGCAATTAACTCTCGTATAATTCTCATTATATGTGCTTTGCCTTTTTTTGGCGGAATGTATTGTTCAACTTTATTGCTGAACAGAATTACGCCAACTTTGTCGTTATTATTCAATGCCGAAAATGCCAACAGAGCGGCAATTTCAGTTGCCAATTCTGCTTTGCTTTCTTCTACATTTCCAAATTTGGTAGATGCGCTAACATCTATTAGCAGCATGAGCGTAAGTTCTCGTTCTTCTTCAAACTGCTTTATGTGAGCCTCACCAGCACGTGCTGTTACATTCCAATCAATATTTCTAACATCATCGCCATATTGATAAGCACGCACGTCTGCAAAAGACATTCCCCTGCCTTTGAAAACAGAATGGTATTCGCCAGAAAAAATATGGTTGGTTATGCCTTTCGTTTTCAGCTCAATTTTCCGAACTTTTTTGAGTATATCAGCCGTTGTCATTAAGGCACATCTACTTTATTTAGCACTTCTCTAATTATGTCTTCGCTTGTTACTTCTTCGGCTTCAGCTTCATAGGTAACTCCAATTCTATGTCTTAAAACTTCGAATGCAATGGCTCTAACGTCTTCTGGAATAACATAACCGCGTTTTTGCAAAAAGGCATAGGCTTTTGCCCCAAATGCCAAACTAATGGTTGCCCTAGGAGATGCGCCAAAGGCAATTAGATTTTGGAGTTTTCCAAGTCCCTTTTTATCGCATTCTCGTGTGGCAAAAACAATATCCAATATGTAGTTTTCAATCTTTTCGTCCATATAGATAGACTTTACCGTTTGCCTGGCTTTTAAAAGCTGTTCGGTTGACGCAACTGCATTTATTGTGGGCTGAATTTGACTTATGCTTTGCTTCAGAATTTGGCGTTCTTCGTCAATGTTTGGGTAATCAATTTTCACTTTAAGCATAAAACGGTCAACCTGCGCTTCTGGTAGTGGGTAAGTTCCTTCTTGTTCAATAGGGTTTTGCGTGGCTAATACCAAGAATGGCTTTGGGAGTTGATACGTGTTTTTGCCAATTGAAACTTGCTTTTCTTGCATGGCTTCGAGCAATGCCGATTGCACTTTGGCGGGTGCGCGGTTTATTTCATCTGCTAAAATGAAATTAGAGAAAATAGGACCTTTTCTTACTTCAAAATCGCCCTTTGCTTGGTTATAAATCATGGTTCCCAGCAAATCGGCTGGCAACAAATCTGGCGTAAATTGAATTCTGCTAAACCCAGCGTTAACAGTTTGTGCTAGGGTATTTACGGCAAGGGTTTTGGCCAGGCCTGGTAATCCTTCGAGCAGCACATGGCCTTCGGTAAGAATGCCGATAAGCAACCTGCTCACCATAAATTTTTGCCCAACCAATACTTTGCTTATTTCTTGCTGAATGGCATCAACAAAAGCCGATTCATGCTGAATTTGCTCATTCAGTTGTTGAATGTTTATTTGGGTTTCTTGAATTGAATCAACCATTCATGTAATTTTTAATGCTTCTAAAACAGGAAGGGGAGCAAATATGGTTTGTAGAGTTGGGCTAGAAATGCGGCATTTCTCCAAATAAGTTTATAGGGCGTTAAATGATGTTAAGCCCGAATATCAAAATTTAAGGTACAAATAGTGGGTTAGCCGTTTGTATTGATGGGTAAATTCATTATTTGAATTCCTTAGGGCCAAAACTTCAATTTCAGGAACTTCTTCCTTTTGGTTTGAAAACTCTATTAGCACACGATTCGCATTCTTACCATCTTTCGGCAAAACCTGGGTTTCTCGCATCACATATAAATCGTGCTTTAAAGCATAAGTAATGACCTCGTGCCGCCTATTAAAAGGATAGATTAACGATACGATTCCGTTATCTGAAAGCGATTTTTTGCAATACAAGAAGAACTCTTGTAGTGAAAACTGCTTCTCGTGCTTGGCCGATTTTATATTCTTATTAGGCAATTCGAAAAAAGGGGGGTTGGTTATAATCTGCTGAAATTTAAACCCTGCTCTAAAATCTTGAAAAGCGCATGCTGAATAATGTAGATGGTTCTGAAGACCAAGTCTCATGGCGTTTTCTTTGGCTTCTGCAATAGCTGGGGCATTTATATCAATACCCCAAATCTTGGCATTTGGGTTTCTGTGCGCATAAATGGTGGAGATTAATCCTGAAGAGCAGCCTACATCTAAAACCAAAAGCGACTTACAACTAGCCCATGCAGCCAATAAAACACCATCGGTTCCAATTTTAAGTTGGCAATTGTTATCGGTTAATGCAAAATGCTTGAACCTAAACAGGCCCATTTTAACTTTTAGCCTTAGGAATTCTAATTATGTAAACTCGATCGCCACTTACCGGTAAAGTATAACGAGCATTTGGGTCTAACCATGGGTTATACTTTCTAAGCATTTTGTAGTTGGTATTGTGGTCAATGGCAAAGGTTGGCAAATCATCAATGGTAGAATCTACTTCAATTTCAATGTATTCGTAAGGTTCGTATTTTTCTTCTTCTTCTAGAATAAAGCCATAATCAGCGGGGTTTTCGATAATAAGCTTATAGGCCAATATTCTAAACACGTAGCGATATGTTTCATCGTTTAAATACAAATCATAATAAGAAGTTACCTTCTGATTTTCAAACGCTTTTTGCAGACCATTTTCGCCGCGATTGTATGCTGCGGCGGCGGCCGTCCAATTGCCAAACATTTTCTTTAGTGTTTTTAAATAACTGGCAGCCGCTTTGGTTGCCAAATAAGGATCTTTTCTTTCGTCAACATAGGCATTAATTTCTAAACCATAGTTTGTGCCCGTTGGTGCCAAAAACTGCCACATTCCGCGCGCACCAGCGGCCGATCCAACTGTATTGTCTAGTCCGCTTTCGGCAACAGCCAAATAGAAAAAATCTGTTGGTATGCTGTCTTTCTCAAGAATCTCATTTACTTCAACTTTCCATCTCTTTACATGCTTTAGAATAGAAAGTGTTTTAGAGTGAAAGAAGGTATTGCTCAAAATTTCCTTTTCTAATCGCTCATAAACGTCAGGATCTTCTAGTGGCACTTTTTCGCCAGCAAATTCTAAATGGTTTGGTATAGGTGGCGAAGTAATGGTTTGCAGGGCTTCATTAGCCAACATTCCTTTCGCAAAAAAGCAACAAAGGGTCAACATCAATCCAATCTTCTTCATGGCCAAATCTTTTATCAATTACTGATAGATAACGAATATATAAAACGTGCGATTTGCCAAAAACCACATGTTAACATGTGGTTAGAATTTGTAAGTCTTAATTGAGAGTACGTTTTTTAGCCAAAACATGGCATATTTGGCTAATGGAGATTAAAAAACCTAGCCTGTTTCAGGCCTTTGTTCCAATTCTATTTCTCATTTTACTTCTGGTATTTAACGTGCTATTTTATAGCGACAACGCCAGCTATGGACCTAACCAAATTGCCTTGTTGCTCGCGGCTGGTGCAGCGGCGCTTTTATGTTTTAAACTTGGAATTAGTTGGAATGATGTTTTAGGTGGAATGCTAAAAAGCATTAACACTGCAATGCCATCTATTATCATTCTCCTTTTAATTGGCGCACTTGCCGGAACTTGGCTTATCAGCGGCATTGTTCCAGCAATGATATACTACGGCTTGAAGCTACTTTCTCCAAGTGTTTTTTTACTGGCTGCATGTGTTGTTTGTATGATTGTAAGCCTAGCTACTGGAAGTTCTTGGAGCACTGCTGCCACAGTAGGAATAGCACTTATGGGAACTGGCGAAGCACTTGGCTTAAACCCAGCTGTAGTGGCCGGTGCGGTAATTTCAGGTGCTTACTTCGGCGATAAAATGTCGCCGCTTTCAGACACTACCAATTTAGCCCCGGCAATGGCAGGAACTGATTTGTTTACCCATATCCGCTACATGACCATTACAACAGTACCGTCAATTGTAATCACCCTCATCATATTTTTAATAATGGGTTTAACACATAGTGGAAGCGCATCTACCGAGAGCATTAATTTGGTGAGCAATGCCATTGCAGACAAATTCAATATTTCTCCGTTGCTATTCATTGTTCCGGTTTTGGTTATTGTGCTAATTGCCAAAAAAGTGCCCGCCATTCCAGCGCTTTTGGTGGGAACTTTGTTGGGCGCGGTTGCTGCAATTGTTTTTCAACCTGATTTGCTTTTTGGGGTGGCCAACTTGAAATCTCTTTTAGCCGGTAGCGAAACGTTGCTGAGCATGGGTTGGGACAAGAGTTTTTTAAGCGCTGCTTTTGTAGGGAACATGAATGCCATGTTTGGTGAAATTGACATAGAAACTGGCGTGTCAAATGTTGATAAATTGCTGAGTAATGGAGGCATGTTCGGCATGATGAATGTGATTTGGCTGGTTATTACGGCCATGATTTTTGGCGGTGTAATGGAAAAAGGTGGGTTTCTTCAGCGAATTGTTGAAGCTATTGTTTCGGGCGTAAAAAACACCACACAACTTATTTCTTCTACTGTTGGAACCTGTGTGTTTTTTAATCTCACCGCATCTGAGCAATATGTGGCCATTGTAATTCCAGGTAAAATGTTTGCTGACGTTTATGAAAAACAAGGTTTAAAGCCTGAAGTTTTGAGTAGAACACTTGAAGATTCAGGCACTGTAACATCGGTTCTTGTACCTTGGAATTCTTGTGGTGCTTACCACGCCGGAGTACTTAAAATGGACACACTGGCCTATTTGCCTTATTGTTTCTTTAACTTAATTAGCCCCATAATGACCATCACAATTGCGGCAATTGGGTATAAGATTAGAAAGTTAAAAAGCTAGATTCTCATTAATTTGTCCATTATTGATACTTAAACTAGTTTTTAAAATGGACGAAATAAGGAAACCACTAGAAGAAGTTTATTTCTTTTGGATTGAACGAGCTATAAAAGCCTTCAGACAAGAAAAAAACCGCGTTTTTACTGAGCTGGGTGTAAATCTAACTTCTGATCAATGGATTGTTTTAAAGCGGATTCATGAATCGCCAGGTATACATCAGAAAGAAATTGCGGCTTTAACTTATAAAGACCCGGCTTCAATTACCAGGATAATTGATTTGCTCATGAAGCACGGTTTAGCTGAACGCAAACCCCATAAATCTGACAGGCGTTATTATTCCATGTTTCTAACCGAAGAAGGACACGAATTGGTAGAACGCCTTTTACCAATTGCAGTTAAAATGCGCCGAAAAGGTTTAGAAGGTGTTTCAGAAGCTGACCAACAGGCCATGCAGCGAGCATTAAATCAAATTGCTGATAATTTTACATCATGACCTAGGTCAGCATTGCTGATTTATTCCATTCATAATTTAGCTGAATAAAGAAAGCAGTTATGAAAAGCCTATTTGTTCCTACCGATTTTAGCCCTTGTGCCACCAATGCCTTCAACTTGGCATTGCAAATGGCCAAGCCCCAAAATGCCGTAATTCATTTAGCTCATGGTTTTTCTCCAACAACAGATATGCTCGGCAGCGAGTTTATGATTCCATTTGAAGGAGTTTCTGGAGGTTTCAATTCAGACCAAATTGCACAATTCTTAAAGGAGCAAAATGACCAAGTTGATACCGAGTTTGCCAAGTTGATTGAAATAGCCGCTAACGAGGGTTTAACCTGTAAAACCCATAAAATAAACAGCGGTCAGTTTAAAGAGCTATCTGAGAAAGCAGCTGAATTAAATGCAGACCTTATCATTATGGGTACTCATGGCGTAAAAGGAGTTAGAGAAACATTAATTGGTTCAAACGCTCAGCGGTTTATTAGAACATCTCCCATTCCGGTTCTTACCGTAAAAGAACCTATTTCAGCAAAGAAAATTTACAATGTGGTATTCGCTTCAACCTTTCAGCGCGAAGGCGAAAGCAAAGTATATGCGGATTTTACCAAGCTTTTTGCCAGACATCCAATTCACACCTATTTCTTAATGGTTAATACACCCAACAATTTTGTAGACTCTTTTGCGGCCGAAGAAAGAATGCATGATTTCTTGAAGCAGACTTGGCCAAGTTCTTATTCAACCCATATTCACAATGACTATAGTATTGAAGATGGCATTTCTAACTTTAGCGAGAAGCACAATGCCGACATGCTTATTATGGCCACTCATGGATATGGTGGTTTAAGAAAATGGGTTTACCACAGCACTACCGAGCAGATTATTAACCACTTATCGCTACCCGTGTTGAGTTATAGATTAAGTGATTAGTACTTAGTGAATAGAGAATAGAGATTAGTGTTCTAACCACCCTTAGTTGAAACTTAGGTTAAGACTATGTGGAATCTTAACCATCTACAGGTATGGGTTGAAACAATATCTCCTTTAAACCTTAATTTTTAAACTCTTCACCTTGCCATAGTGCGACTAGTTCTTGGCCAAAAGCACCTTAAGAGCAGATTCTACCTTGCCCTCTGCTATCAGTTTCTTGGCGAAGGTGTGTAGTCTGTGGTCTGAACCATTTTCGCTAAGAATGGTGTTCAAATCTGGGTTTTTACTAACAAGCTCTTTAATTGACTCCTGACTTGGCATTTCTGAGATTTTACCTAGTTGACCCAAATCATTTCCTGAAAGTATTGGGGAGTTTTTAATGAATTCTGGCAAGCCGTTATAGCCAATATTATCTGTTCCTTTTGGATTATCAATGGTAAAAAGACTTGCACTTGGACGTGAATAATAGTTCTTACCGCAACGCCCAACCGTATCAATTTTGAGCTGATCTATTTTGCCATTTTCATCAAGAATATCTTCTTTCACGTGCATTTTCACCACTTCTGCAATGATTAGATTGCCACCACCAGCAAGCTCTCCATAATTAATTATATCTCGCACGCGGCATTCCATTTGGCTTGGTGATTCTGCAACTCTTGGCGGCGCCACATTCTCGGATGCAATTTTGGTAAAACCTGCTCTTACAAATTCATCTTCGCCTTGCTCATATTCAGTACTACTTAAAACCATTTGATGTACCATATTGTAATTCACAATGTTAACCGTACACTCGCCATTCAATTTTAAATTTTCATAGGTGTGCTTTGTGGTATTGTCTCTGCCTCTTCGAGCTGGCGAAAACACCACAATTGGTGGGTTGGCGCTAAATACATTAAAGAAACTGAAAGGCGAAAGGTTGTGTGAGCCATCAGCACCAACGGTTGCTACAAAAGCAATGGGTCTAGGGTTAATAGAACCCAATAAGTATTGATGCAATTCTGGAACTGGAATAGTACCTGGAACTAGGGTTTTGTACATTTATTTGCGCTTTATTCTGTTACTTCTACAACTGATTTTATTTGGGGCAATGCTTTTTTAATGCTTTGTTCAATTCCGTTTTTCATAGTCATATCGCTCATTAAACAAGATTTACAACTACCCTCAAGTTTTATTGAAACCACCCAATCTTCAGAAACGTCAACCAATTCAACATTTCCGCCATCTTTTACCAAAAAGGGTCTAACTGTATTAAGTGATTCTTCTATTTGATTTAGCAACTCTGGTTTGTTCATAATATCCGTATTTAGGCTTATGCAAGCACTGTTTCTTTGGCATTTAATATGGCGATATGTTGTGCTACTGATTGGGCCATTTGTTTAAAATATTGGCTCATTTCTGGGTTTCTATTCAACACAGCTGGAATTCCCTGATCAGATCTTTGATCTAAACCAAGTACAATAGGAATTTGTGCTAGTAATGGAAGGTTATATTCTTCGGCAAGTTCATTTCCTCCTCCGCTACCAAAAATATAATACTTCTCGGTTGGGTGATCTTCAGGCGTAAACCAACTCATATTTTCAACTATACCTACAATAGGTACTTTAGTTTGTTGGCCATTAAACATTTCTATCGATTTGCGCGTATCGCTTACCGAAACTTGTTGTGGGGAAGTTACTACCAATGCGCCCGTTACCGGAAATTGTTGCGCCAAGCTTAAATGAATGTCGCCAGTTCCCGGAGGTAAATCAATAATGAGATAATCAAGCTCGCCCCATTCAACATCGAGCATTAATTGTTTAAGTGCCGAAGACTGCATTGGGCCCCGGAAAATGAGCGGTTGTTTTGGGTCTACCAACATTCCCATAGAAAGTACTTGAATTCCGAATTTTTGAACAGGAATCATTTTATACTTGGTGCCGTCTTGAATCATACCCGGTTTTTCGCTTGTGGCACCTAGCATGGTTGGGATTGAAGGGCCATGAATGTCAGCATCAAGTAAGCCAACCTTGGCACCACTTTGGCCAAGAGCCACCGCAAGGTTTACTGCCACTGTTGTTTTTCCAACACCGCCCTTGCCAGAAGAAACCAAAAGAATATTTCTAATGCCTTTTAGCATATCCTGGTTTTCTTGCCTAGGAGTAGTAACTCTTGAAGTAAAATTTAATTCAACCGATAAATCGGGATAGACGCTTGCAACAGCCCTTTCAACATCTGCCTTAAATTGGTCTTTTAGCGGACAAGCAGGTGTGGTTAAAACCAATGTGAAACTAAAAACTTGGCCGGTAACATTCATGTCTTCAACCATTCTCAAGCTCACAATGTCTTTATCAAAATCTGGGTCAATTACTTGCGATAAGGCTTTTTCTAATTCGGTTATTAAGTAACTCATTTCAGAATTTAGGGTATTGTAGATGCGGTTCAAAATTACGCCAACCCAACTTATGCTTAAGAGATTCTAAAACATAACGGACACTGTGAATTTCGATTGATTACGAAACAAAAAACCCTTTCCGAAGTTCGAAAAGGGTTCATTTATTTAAAGTTAGAATTTGTTCTAGCCTTTTGGCTCGCCTTTAGAGCAACAGCCTTTCTTTTCTTCAGAGCCGCAATTGGCCGCTTTTTCTTTGCTACAGGCTTCTTTGCTTTTGCAGCAGCTTTTGGCTTCAGATTTCTTTTTCTTCTTAACAGGATCACCAAAATTGTCGGCTGATGTTTCAACTTTTACAACTTCGGTTTTTGAGTCAAGTGCGTAGTTTACACTCAAACCAGCAATCATTAGTACAACTACTAAAGCTGCTATTTTGCCTATTCTTTTCATAATAATTTCAATTGAAAGGTGAAAGTAGCTATTTGAAATCTAGCCAAAGAATTAAAAATGTTAAAAGCCTAATCCAGCGTTGGCATCATTTAATTAGAGACAAAGAATTTTTGTTCCAAAATTTTACTTCCATCATATTCAACAGATACTGCATATTCTCCTTTATCTAATCCATTACCTGTAATTAGATTAAACTCACAGCTTGCTTGATTTCTAACAGTCATTTTAGATTCGGTAATGGGTTGTGCTAGGTCTTTTTTATACAGATAAATATTGGCTACCGTTAGAGGTTTAAACAAATCGTAACTAATAGAAAATTCTCCATGTATTGTTCTAATGTCACGACCGCGATTATAGTCGTTGTTCTCATTTACTAAAAAGCGCCTACGGGGCTTTTTAATATTATCTTTCTCAAAATACCATAAATTCATTTTTGTAGCAAGTTCGCCATTTCGTTGGGCTTTTTCTTTCAAGTCGGCATAAGCCTGTAAAAGGCTATCATATTTATTGCTCCAGATGGCAATGCTTGCTTTATTGCTCTCAAGTATGTTTTTAAAAGAATCTACTTGGCGTTCAAGTTCTAAACTGGTGGTTTTTAAACGCGCTATTTGTTGTTGGTACTGAATTTTTTGGTCTTCTAAATTGGCAATTTGCTTTTGTAACTTACCAGATTCTGAGCTTGTTATTTTGAGGTTTGATATGAGTCCATTTAACGAATCTATCTTATTTTGAAGGGAATACATTTGGTCGAATTTCATAACCAAATCACCAGATAACTTGTTGTATTGAATAAAATTATCGTGTTGAATATCTGTAAGCGAAACCCTTAATTTTATTCTTTCTAAATCGCTCGTGTCTCTATAATTGGCAATGTCGTTTTCTAATGTTTTAAGCTCTAAAATATTTTGTTCTAATTGAACTCTTAATTGGTTTTTTAATTTCCAATCATCGCTTTTTTCGGCAATACTTTCTAATTGTACTAAAATGGCATTACGTTGTTTCTCATAGTCGTTTTGTTTAACCTTTAGGTCTTTAAACCATTCATCTAATTCCTTTTGAATAGGCAATGGTATTTTTACGACATTGATGTTTTTTAGCTGCTGAAAATAGAATAATGACACACTAACCAAAAGCACCAACGACACTATGGCAATGATAAATGCAAGTCTGTTCTCTTTAAAAGATTTGGTCATTAACTACTTGGCTTTTTTTTGCTTTTAAAATTCAATAAAAGTAGTTTTCTCAATGCTCTTTTAAGTAAAGTAATAGGTAAATGAGCTATTTCGCTTAGTTAGCATTATTCTTTTACAATAACTTCAACCCTTCGGTTTATACCCGATTTAGGTTGGCGTGGGTTTTTTAGTTGAGCATCTCCAAACCCTGCTACTTTTATTCGGGTTGGCTCTATTCCGTTGTTTAAAAGATATGCGCTTACGCTTCTAGCTCTTCCTAAAGAAAGTGCATAAAGAAATGTGCTATCACCGTCGCTTGCAGTATGCCCGTTTATGGTGATGTTCAGATTTGAATTACCATTCAAAACGTCTACAACCATATCTAAGGCTTCAAACGAACTAGATTCTAATGCCGTATCACCAGGATTAAAGAATACATTTTCAAGATCTGTATAAACTCCAATGGCCAATGGCGTTAGTGCTTTTACTGGCTTAATTGGTGCCAAATTTTGTGTTGAAAGCAAGTAAACTCCATTTCTTTTGGTCGACATCCACACCTTATTTCCAATTACCACTAGTTTGTTAACTTCTCTAACTGGTACATTTAGGGGCACCTTATAACTTTTCCAATCTTCAACTTCTTTGCACCATAAATCATTACCCAATACCCAAATTCTACCATTGGCATCGTTTGTAAATGCCCTAACTTTTTCGCTTTCAAAGCTTTTTGGCAAAGAGTAGCGTTGTTGAACTTTAATATCTAGTGCCTGAGAACTATATGTTAAAAGCTTAATTTTTTTCTTACCAAAAGCATTTTTGTGCAGTACATACACACCTTGGTCTGTTGCTTTAAATAGATTTATGGGTTTCTTAATTCGAGAACTTTTTATGTAGCTAAAAGTATCTTCATTAAAAAATTTGTTTATAAAATATAACCCATCTTGCGAGCTAGCCCATACTTCACCATATTTTCCAACGGCTATATCATATACGTTAATGCCAATTGTATCGTAATTATAGTCTAACGGAAAATTCTTTAAGTCTTTACTCTTAGGATCTATTCTATAAACACCGCGTTCAAGTGTTCCTGCCCAAATTCCATCGCTAGTTTGCGCCACACTAGTAATATAGAAAGTTCCAGTGCTTCGGGGGTCGTGTAATTCCCAACTTACATTACAGAAATTATTTGCATCTCTCTGAATAAACAGCAAGTTTCCCATATAGGTACCACAAACAAGAGCAAAAGGTGTAGAGTTATTAAGTGTAGTGATAAGATCGTGTTCTACGGGTGGAACTGCAATTCTTTCGCTTTTTCCTGGGCTTAATTCAAAAAGACCAGTGTTGGTGCTTGCCCAAACCGTGCCTTGCCACTCTACCATATCGGTAATTTCTTCGCCATTAAAAAAACTGCTTTCTAAAAACAGTTTTTGACCATTGGCCGCAAAACCAATGCAACCGAAAAGAAATATGGATAGCATTTTTACCACCAGTTACGGGTCTGTTTTCAACAACTAAAATACGAAATTGTAAAACAACAAAAACTTTACCATGTCGCTAAGCTTTTTACAATTAGCCGCAACATTTTTGGTTAGCTAATTTTAAAGTCTAAGAAAACGAATTAAAACAGTCGTTTTTTGCTCCTAAAATTTGACTTATTTGGGCATTGTTTAAGATGTTTGCCTAATGGAAATAACCGGAAAAATAGTTGAGATTTTTGACGAGCAGCAAGTAACCAACACTTTCAAAAAACGGGAGTTTGTTATTGAATATGCTGACAATCCACAGTATCCTGAGTTTATCATGTTTCAAGCCATACAAGATAAAACCGCTATGTTAGATTCAATTAATGTTGGCGATTCTGTAACGGTGCAGTTTAACCTAAAAGGGCGTAAATGGCAAAGTCCGCAAGGTGAGGTCAAGTATTTTAATACTCTTCAAGCATGGAGAATTGGTAAACCGCAGACAGATGGTAATAATCAAGATCCTTTTCATAGCGATGTTCCACCACCAGAAATTCCTGATGCACCATCTGAAATAGATGATTTGCCGTTCTAGCTAAAAACGAAATTGAACTTTTAACAGGAATTTGCACTTTTACAGGCAAATGCCTTTAGGTGGTAAACGTTGAGCAAAATCTTAAACGACTTAAACAATTACGGGTTGCCATTTTGGTTACCATGTTTTTATCGTTTGGCGTTTTTACCACGGTACTCATCTACAGGTCGTATCTGCACCAAACAAAAACGTTAAGGTCTTCTAAATTAGAATACTTATCAGCCATTGTTAAAACATTGGCCTTACAGATAGATGCAAATGAACACGATCAAATAGTTGGTGCTTTTTTAGCCAATAATGGCCACGAACGGCTCAGTGAGTTTAAAGCCTACAAACAACTTTTTAATAAAATTGAAGAAAAGAACAACCTTCATTCTTCAGTTTATACCTTATGCAAACTCAAAAACAGCACTTCTTTACATTTTGTGCTAAACTCTGGTAAAGACCATTTTACAGGAAACCCATACAATGCACCCGAATTTTTGCTGGACAATTACGAACTGGGAGGCGTATTTGGGCCATATACTGATGATCATGGTACGTGGTTATCAGCCTTTGAACCCTTTTTTAGAGAAGATGGCAGCGTGGCTGGCATTGTTCAGGCAGACATAAAACTGAATAAGTTTCAGGCTGAAATAAACGACAACATTCTAAAAAAATCCATTAATGCACTTTGGCAGTTCTTAGTACTAATGGTAGTGCTTATAATTCTTACTTACTACTCCGGAAAATATGTAAGAAAAGCGCAAAACGGTTTGGCAGAACTTTCATTGTTTCTGCGAAAACGTAACAGAGAATTGGTTGATGCAAGAACCACCATCGAAGCTAAAAACAATGAGCTCCAGTTGCTTAATTCTACTCTTGAGCATAAGGTGGGCACGCGAACTCAGCAACTAAATGCAAAAAACAAAGAGCTTGAGGCTTTAATGTATCATGCCAGTCATAGAATGAAAAGCCCGGTTGTAAATATTCAAGGAATTCTTCAACTTGATGCTAATGCTGAAGCTGCCGATTTACATGACTACCTCCGGTATATTTCAAGGGAGAACAACAAACAGGTAAGGCTTTTAGATTATTTAAGCCTGTCAGTAAACATTGAATATCTAAGCAGTTACCAATTTGTAGATTTAGCAGAACTGATACGAAATGTGGTTCAGAAAATTCAGCCTGACGAAGGCATCCAATTCAGCTTGAACGACCTATTAAAAAAGCCATTAAAAACTTCTTCTGAATTGCTTTCGATAATAGTGGAATGTGTGTTAGAAAACGCCTTTCATTTTGCCAAACAGGCAGATCAACCTAAAGTTTCAGTAATTCTAAGGTGGCATAATGAAAAATTTGAAATTGAGATAACCGACAATGGTCAAGGTATGGGCAACGATATCTTGTGTCGGGTATTCGATATGTTCTATGTTGGCAGCAACTACTCAAAAGGTAATGGTTTGGGCTTATACATTGCCAAAAAAGCAGTAGAAAAACTAAATGGCGAAATAGAAATTAAGAGCAAAGAAGAACAAGGCACAACCGTTTTGCTCTCGTTTAATGAAATAGGGTAACAACTGTTACACTTGAGCAAATAGCCTTTTTTGTTAGTTTGCCTAAAATTATTTTTTAAATGAAATACCTTTTAGCCATAGCCGCACTCACATTTTTATTGGCATGCGGAAACCCGAAAGAATCTGAAAAAACAGCAAATGCTGACGAAACGATTGCAAAAGACATTTCAGCTGATGCATTTAAAAACAAAATAGAAACGCTCGAAAATGAGCTTCTGCTTGACGTACGAACTACCGTAGAGTTTAATTCAGGGCACTTAAAAGATGCGCTTCACATAGATTGGAATTCAACCAATTTTGAAGCTGAAATAAAAAAACTTGACAACACAAAACCAGTCTTGATTTACTGCCTATCAGGTGGCAGAAGCGGTGCCGCTATGAAACGTTTAACCTCCCTTGGTTTCAAAGAAGTTTATAACCTAAAAGGTGGAATTTCAGCTTGGAAGCAAAAAGGTTTTCCGGTTGAGTAAAATTGCTTCTTATAGGTAGTAATTGTCAATTACTCCATTACCTTTCCATAAAACTGCAACCAGCGAACTGGTTCTAAAGTATTGAATTTTATGCCCTTTCTCAGTTGTAAAGGTGTAATTGGCGTATTTGTCTTTTTCGAACTCTACAATCTTGAATTGGAATAACGTGTCAGGTTCTGAAATAGAAATAAAACTGTCTGACATAAAGATTTTGAACTCAACATTAACCTTACTCTTCGCTTCAGTTTTCTTGCCGTTTTCCCAAACCTGATGCTCTTTATGGTAGCTTAGTAAGGTTTTGGGTTCGCCCAAAAAAATGTCTTGAGCTATGGTTTGGCCTAGACTACCAAAAAACAGAAATAAGAATACTATTAGTGCTTTCATATCAAAATTGAATACGTAGTGCATGTTTCAAAGTTGCATTGCATGATTACACTTTTCTTTGGTTTTTGAGTTATTAACTATTTGTTTTCTTGTGCGATTAACTCTCGTTTCATTGAGCTATGAATTTCTTTGAAACAAAAAACCCCGCTCACATACTGTAAACGGGGTTTTGTAAAGAAAGCGGTCTGGACGGGATGCTGACGCTACGGTCAGCATCATGACAAGCTGATTTGTTATCAGCTTCGTCATGGCTCGAAACCGCGACATTTAATTACATATCTCGAAACAAATCATTTGCTCCTTCAGCTATGGATTCTGAATACTTATTCATGAAATCTATGAGACGATGCCTACTTAAGTTCTTCAACTTGAACTCCAGTTTCTGGGCTTCTGATTTATTTGGCTTTTCGGCAACCCACATCAACTGCCATGGAACACCACTTTTGGTAGATTTTTCGTAACCACCATTATGATACTTCAAGCGTTCTGCCATGTTTTGAGTGGAGCCTTTGTAAAATCTATCTAGCCCAAAGGAATATAAAATGTATGTGTAATGCATTTCTAATTTGCAAGAAACAAAAAACCCCGCTCACATATTGTAAACGGGGTTTTGTAAAGAAAGCGGTCTGGACGGGACTC
>JAGQWA010000130.1 GCA_020437725.1 Bacteroidota bacterium
GGCATTATTCAATTCTATTCTGCCATCGCTAAGTTTAGTTACATCCATAACAGGAATAATCATGAAGTCTATATCAAACTCGAAAAATTTACCCGCATTGTCTTTAAAAACTTCATCAAGCGGAATCCATAATTCGGTTTGACCAAAAGGAATTTTACTGGCTAACAATGATTTTTGGGTAACTTTTACCATGGCATTTTTTTCGCCCTTTCCATCGCCCTTTCGGCTTGTATAAACGGTTACTTCATCAAGCTTATCGCCAAACTCGGTAACTTCTTGAAGTGCTAATCCAATAACAAAATCTTTGGTAACATCGGTAGGGTCGCCAGAATTAAAAGCAATATAAGTGAATGAATCTTTGTCGGGTCCGGTTTGAATTTGATCGCCAGAAAATACCTTGTTGCTATAAGGCACATCGGTTGGCATGCCACCTTCGGTTTTATAAAAGGTAATATCAAAGTTATCTCCACCTTCTTGCCTATCGTAATTTTGGTAAACAATGTAAACGCCCATGCATCTTGCATCGCCTCTAAACTGAATTCTTTGGCCTATTTCAGCCCAAAAGCCTTCTTTTCTAATTGTATCATAATTTGTTTGGCCAGGGGTGCAATAAAAAGGGGTTCCATTAAAACTCACCACTGCGGTTCCCACTTCTAGGCCAGTTCGGCGTTTGTAATACCAGTCAAACTCCATTTCCTCGCCCAAGCGGGGCTGGCCAACCACTGGATTTTCGTTAATTTCATCAACTTGTGCATGGTAATCTATAACTACTTGTGCACTGGTAAAATGCACCGCTAACAAGGCGCAAATTGGTAGTAGAATTTTTTTCATAAAAACATTATCATTTGGAGGTAAACACCAAATGTACTAATCTGCATTTAAACAAAATTTCTGCCTTAGTAATTAGAGAATAAATAATGTAAAATTGGAATAATGCTACGGCCAAAAAATGTGTAAACTGTTAAAGTTTGGGCATTAACTCAACTAAAGCCATCGTTAACCATAAACTGGCAACCATGGCAAGAAAAATGACATTTTAAAAGAAACTAAGCACCCACCAACTAATTAGATAACTTTATCGTTAAACCAATATGTCGAGGTTTATTAAATACACCATTGTTGCGCTTGCATATTTTGTGAGCTTTGTTTTATGGACTAAAGTTTTTATATCTAAAGCTCAACAAAAACTCGACAGGAACCCAGCCACCACAAAATCTAAGCAGATTAGATAACCAATTGTTTATAAACGATATCTATGGCTAATTTGTCGATAAATAGCTTTGTATCAACAAACTTGCGGTTCTTAAGCCAACATATAATTTACGCATTAATGGTTTTACTGCTAGGTGCAGTATGCCAAAAAACCTTTGCCCAGTGCACGGCTATAAATTTTAATGTATCAGATTCTAATTTATGCATAAATCAGGTGGTGAAATTTACCGCCACCAATGCGCCAGCTAATACCACCTATTCTTGGATAATTGATGGCAAAACTTATTCAGGCAAATCATTAGATACCCTTTCATTGGGTTTTACCAAGCTTGGCAGCTATGATGTAACCCTCATTACCGACTTTACTACGGCAAAATGCACGCTGAAAAAAAGTGGTTTTATTAATGTTTTTAATCCGCCAAGCAAACCCACTATTAATATTTCTAGTAATAGGTTATGCGATGTAAACCAGCAAGTTGAACTCTACAGCCAATTGCCCAATATTGCCATTTGGAATTGGACTGTAGGCCAAGCACTTTATAGAAACAACGATGATAGCGTAAAACACACTTTTATTAGTAGTGGTTTTTTTAATGTTTCTCTTCAGGTAATTGATTCTAACGGCTGCCAAGCTACAGCTAGGTATGATTCGGCCATTTTGGTAGAGAAAAAACCTGCAGTAACCTTGGGTTTTAAAGACACCGGTGTTTGCGATACGTTTACCCTTTATCCTGCAGCCAAATTCAACCTGTTTGGGCAAAAGAATTTTAAGTATGAATGGAATTTTGGTAAAGGATTTCCATCTAATTCAAATAAAAAATTTCCGGGCAAAAGCTTTTTCGATGACGTTGGAAACCACGTTATTAAGCTCAAAATAATCAGCTCTGCGGGCTGTGAGCATAACTATGCATTTAAAGATTCGATACATATTGGAGCTAAAAAAACATTTAACGTATATAAAAATGCTAGTCCACCGTGCAATTCGCACAAAATAGATTTAACCATAACCAATAGCAATATTTTTCCAAACAGTTTTACATGGTCTTTTACTGGCGACTCTCTAAAGGCAAGTTATGCGGGTCCAAAAGCACAGATCGAATACCTAAAATCTGGCACATTTAATTATCAAATTTCACATTATGAAAACGGTTGCACATCAGCATATTTGGACAGCAATGTGGTTAAAATTAACAAGCTAAAGGCCGATTTTGAATTAGACCATAATTGTAATTGCTTAGCACCCGATACTTTTAAAGTAACCAATAAAAGCATATTATCTGGCGTGGCTAATCCTGATTATAGCTGGCATATTATTTCAGCCAATAATCAAATTGCGCACTCTGCATCTGGCGCAAACCCAAAACTAATTTTAAACAATGCCGGCGAATTTGATGTAAGGCTCATTTTAAGCGATGGCATAAGCTGCTCAGACACCTTAAAAATGCGCAAAGCCATTAAAATATCTAACCTTGAACTTGGCATAAAAGCCAGCCCAAGTGTGGCTTGTGGAGCTCAAAATGTAGAATTTACTTTAGACAGTGGCTGCACCCATAATTTAACAAATGCTAGCTGGCGATTTTATAATTCGGCTGGAATTGAATTGGCGAGCGCCATTGGCCAAACGGTTACCCAAAAATTTGCTTCTAGTGGTTTTTATTCGGCTAGTGTTGCCGCAATTACAAGTAATGGCTGCTATGATTCCATTTTCAGAAAAAACATTTTAGAAGTTACATCCATAAAAAAAACCAGTTTCTCACTCAGCGATACTACTGTTTGCGAAGACAATATTATAAACGGTAAGGTTGAACTTGACCCCGCCGACATTACAGCCAACATTAATTGGCAATTGGTAAGGGTTGCCAACGGCAAAATATTGCAAGCCAAACCCGTGGTTGGAAGAAAAAACGAGTTTCTACTTCGCCCCGAAAATGCTGGCAATTATGATATGCGTTTGGTAGTGAATGGTGGAGATGGCTGCAAAGACAGCCTTTACCTAAAAAACTTTGTAAAAGTGGCCGGCATAGAAGGATCTATTAAAGCCGACAATACAACTGGCTGTTTGCCATTTACTACCAAATTAAGAGCACAAATAACTAGAAATGTGCACCCAGACTTCCCGAACGACAATACCATTTTATACAACTGGAACGTATTGCCAAAACAAAATGTATCTCTAAACAACCCTACCAGATCTTCTTCAGATATTATTATTAACCAAGTAGGCGAATACAATGTATTTCTTACAGTAACCAACTCTAGCGGCTGCTCAGAAACCATTTTAGCCGAAGATCTTTTTGAATTCAATTTTGAAGCAGGGTTTCAAGTTGATACCCACACATGCCAAAACATGGTTTTACACCCTATAAACACTACCAATGGCAATAACCTAAAACACAAATGGTTTAGCAACACTAGCAATGTTGTATTTCATTCAACCAACACCAGAGAAAACCCATATTTAAGCTTTACACAACCAGGAACATACAAACTTTTCTTAGTTAGCGAATTGCCTTCGGGTTGCAAAGACACTGCGGTTAAAACCATTGTTGTTGAGCCGTTTGGTATAGATTTTAAACTATTAAATCCTTCTCCAAAATGCACGCCAGCACAATACAATTTTGCTACAAGTAGCAACAATATAGATACGTTTAACTGGTTTTTTGGTGATGGAAATTCAATTCTTACTGACCAAAAAGACATAGGCCATGTTTATGATTTGAGTACTGTAAAGCCATTTAGAAATTTCTTTTCGCCTAAGCTCATTGCTAAAAATACCATGGGCTGTGCTGATACTATTTATAAAACCAATTTGGTAGAAGTGCTTGGACCCAATCCTACTTTTTCAATTAATAACCCAAAAGGGTGCGACCCCCACATAGTAAGATTTACAGACTCTACCCAACAGGTTGAAAGATTTTATTTTCATTACGATGATGGCACATCGGCCGATAGTGTAAGTTTTGCTAAACATACATACACCATAAATAACGCTAAAGCTTACCAAGTTTTTAAGCCTTACATAATTGCTAGCGATAAATACAAGTGCTTTGTTACCTACCAACCAACCGATAGCATATTGGTTTATGCACAACCAGTTGCCGATTTTGAACTGGAAACCGCTCATGGCTGTGCACCATTTACTACTACACTCAAAAACATGTCGATGTTTGGCCACAAGCATTATTGGGACTTTAATAACGACGGAAAAGTTGACGACTCTACCCTAAATCCTACACATACATTTAAGGCAGGCTACCACACAATAAAACTAGTGGTGGTAAATGAAATTGGCTGCTCTACAGAAGTAGTAAAAACAAATGTTTTACATGTAACCCAGCCACCACGAGCCAATTTTTCAGTTTCTGACACACTCATTTGCCCTTCTATAAAAATGAACCTTATAGACCGAACAAATTGGGCTTTTGAGTTAGTTGAATGGAAATGGTATATAAAAACCGACACACTAACCGTAGATTCAATTTTGGGTCAAGATGTTACCTACCAATTTAAAGAACCAGGTAAATACAATATTGCCATTGCAGCTGTTGACAAAATGGGCTGCACCGATACCCTTGAGAAATCTAAACTTATTGAAGTAAAAGATCGGTTAAATTTAATAGACCCTGCAATTGACTATATTACCATTCTTAACGAAGAAACCATTGAAATTAGCTGGAACAAGCTCTTACTTAAGGGTTTTCATAAAACACATCTCTTAAAAAACAACAATACTGCAACCCCTTATAAAGTATTTACCGACCCATTTAACGATGAGTTTCACGACATAGACCCAAGCCTTAATACCCAACCTATAAATTATCAAATTCAACTAATAGACCGCTGTAGCGACCCCAATAGATTAAGCAGCATTCACCAAACCATATTTTTAACCGCCACCCGAAACGACCGGCCATTTGCCCGTTTAAGTTGGACCAAATACATGGGCTGGGACAGTGTGCTATTTTACAGACTGTTTAAAAGAGAAGTTGGTGGAGAATTTAGTGAAGTAGGCAGATTTTCGAATAAAGACACATTTTATATAGACGAAACCGTATGCAACATTGAATACGAATACCTCGTAACAGCCATAGACCCATCGGGCAGGTTTTTTAGCAATAGCAATACGGTTCAGTTTAGCCCTTTATTTGAAAACGCCAATAGCCCAATAAATTTTGAATTGGCTACCGTAGAAAACAACCAAATTAAACTGCGCTGGGAAACTTCTAACGCCTTTAACGTTGACTTCTATTATATAGACAAATACCACCCAATTGATGGGTGGCGAGAGAAATGGCGACGGGTGGCCGATACAACCATTATTGACAAAGAAGCCGAACCCGACAAATACCCTTATAAATACAGGGTTTGGTTCAAAGATTTTTGTGGAATTGAAAATAAGCGCAGCAATACCGGTTCTAATATTCTATTACAATACAGCATTGAAAACGACGAAAATTTTCTGTATTTCTGGAACCAATATGATTCTTGGCAAGAAGGAGTATCTACCTATGTTCTTCAACAATCAGCAAAGCCTAAAGGCGTCTTTCAAGATTTTTATTCTCTAGGTGCAAACGATACTTTTTTGGTAGAAAAATTAAGAGCCATTAGGGCCGATTCAATATTTTTTGCCAGGGTAATAGCGCTTTCAAACAACAGAAAAGACACCAGCATTAGTAATGTAATTAAAGTAGAACCGCTGGCCACAATGTATATTCCAAATGCCTTTAGCCCTGATAACGACGGAATTAACGAAGAATTTGTTTACAAAGGTTTGGCATTTAATGGTACCGATTCTTTGTTTAACATTGTTATTTTTAACCGTTGGGGCACAAAGGTTTTTGAAAGCAATACTTACAATAACTTTTGGGACGGCAGGTTTAACGGCGAAAACTGCCCTGCTGGCAACTACTTGTACATTATGCAGTTTACAGGGGTTGACAACCAAACCGTTATTAAAAAAGGAAAAGTAAGTTTACTTAGATAATACTGCCTTGTTTTAACAAGGCCACCATATAAGTCCTTTTAACGTATTACCCAATAATTGTTAAACACCTGGTGAGAAAAGCATTTGGCAGAATACTAATACTGGTTTGTTGCGCTCTAATAGCGCCAAAACTTAAAGCCCAATGCATTTATTCATTTACCGCAAGCGACACCGTGGGTTGCATTAATGCCGTAATGACCTTTACCATTATACCCAAACCACCAAATGGCACTAAGGCCACCTGGAAACTTGGCCCAGGCACAATAAATGGCAATCCAAACGCTAGCTATGCTTTTGTTAATAAAGGCGTTTTTGATGTATCAGTTCAAATTGAATTGCCAGGGGGCACCATTTGCAATGTTGAACGCAAAAGCCTAATTACAATTGGAAATAAGCCCACAATTAGCGGTTTAAAAATAACCCCAAAATTGGTTTGCGATGTAGGCAACGAAGTAGAAATAAGTGCAACAGCAGCAGATGCAGCCAATTTTGAATGGACTGTTGGCTCAACTAAAATATCTAATTCAACCTCAAGTTTTAAGTTTAAAACAACAGAAAATGGACAGCCAGATATACAAGTTGTGGTTAATGGAAATTATGGCTGCAGCGATAAAATGACCTTTGCAAGTGCATTTAAAGTAATGCAAAAACCAGAAGTGACCTTGCCATTTTTCGACACATTTATTTGCCAATATTCAACCATTAATTACAAACATGGCATTAAAAATTTTGGCCAAACCACTCTTCAATACAATTGGTTGTATAGTGGCGCTACCCCCAGTACTTCAACAAACCCTAAAACCGCCAAAGTAGCCTACAATAAAACAGGTTTGTATGATATTTCGCTAGCTGTTACCGACCCAAACTCTAGCTGCAAATGGCAATATAATTATGATAAAAGGGTTAGGGTTTTTAGTGCCGACGATATTAAAATAAATGTAATTCCGGCCAACCCTAGTAATTGTAATAACAGCATTTTTAAACTAGATGTTACGCCAAAATCTATTGACCCTGAGTCTATAACATGGCAAGTTTTATCAACCCGAGATTCGTTTTCTTTTTACCAAAACGATAAACTAAAACCCATTATTGGCTTTAATTACAAGGGTAAATACAAAGTGCGTTTTACCTATAAAGGCCAAAATTGTACACGTGTAATTACCACCGAATTATCTTCAGTAAAAAACCCCATTTTTCCTAGATTTAAAGATGATTTTATTTGCATTTGCAAAGTACCAAGAACAGTAAATTTTACCAATACTACCATAGGCATAGACAATTACAACTATGTATGGAAAATTCACGACTCGGCCAAAAACTTAATTGATTCGTTCTATGGCGTAAACTTTAGCCCAAGCATTACCAAATACGGAAAATACATTGTTAGCCTACAAGCTATTGATAAAAAAGGCTGCTCAGAAACCCTAGAACAGCCTTTTGAAGCTAGGCCTTTTTCTGCAAACTTTAAGGCATCGGCCACCAAAGCTTGCCCCGGTACCGAAATAACATTTAGATTAGACGATACACTCTGTTTTGATAGTATAAGAAAAATTGAATGGATTTTTGAAGACAAACCGGCAAACGATACCAGCACAACCCTACAGGCTAAAAATTTATACACCCAAAATGGTGTGTATGATGTAACCGTTACAGCAACTACAAAATTTGGTTGCACAACAACAAGAAAATATACAGACTACATTGAAATATCTTCCCTAAACGACATTACTGTAGATATAAGCGACAGCTTAATTTGTGTTCAAGATGAATGGTCGGTTTTCTTTGAAACTGACCCCCCAAATTTTGCCCTTACGCCATACGCCATTCTCATTCATAGAGACGATGGCGATACCCTAAGCTACTTTAGTTATATACCTGATGATGAAGGACCAGATGAACTTAAATTTAAACCAACAAAGGCAGGAATATATGATTTTTACCTGCTCTTAGCCAGCAAGTTTTGCCGCGATTCGGTGCTTATAGAAAAGGCTTTGTACGTAAACGGAGTTAATTTTTCTATACTAGCCGAAAACCCTGATGGCTGTTTGCCAATTATTTCGAAAATGAAACCAACCAATATTGTAAACTACAATTTTGGGCAAACCGATACCAGCCTAACATATTACTGGTTCTCCTCTACCCCAGGCCGTGTAAACATAACAAATGCTGGCAAAAAAATAGCCCGAGCCGAAG
>JAGQWA010000131.1:0-5101 GCA_020437725.1 Bacteroidota bacterium
GTAGTAATCGCTAAAAAAGCCCAAACACAAGCGCAGTATTTGGTTTTTATAGGCATCAACCAGATTCTCAAAGGCTTGGCTATCGCCTTTTTTTAGGGCTTGTATGTTTGGGGTGTATGCCACGTTCAACGACGAATTTAAAGCAAGCCTATTCTTGATTATTTGCGGTTATGCCCAATTGCTAATTTCAATGAGCATTAGGTGCATAAATCCTAATTGCTACTTCTACTTTTGCGCGGTAAATAAACCAACTCATGATCAAAATCGCTGACTACGATTTTTCGAATAAAAAAGCTCTTGTGCGTGTAGATTTCAACGTGCCATTAGATGCTGATTTTAACATAACTGACGATACCAGAATGAGCGCTGCCTTGCCAACCATCAACAAGATTGTGGCCGATGGTGGTATTGCCATTTTAATGTCGCACTTAGGCAGACCAAAAGAAAAAGAACACAAGTTTTCGCTTGAGCATATCTGTGCCCATTTGCACCACCTAACCAATGTAAATGTGCATTTCGCTGATGATTGTATTGGTGAAGTGGCTAAAACCACAGTTGCCAATGCGCAGCCTGGCGAAATTGTGTTGCTCAATAACCTTAGGTATTACAAAGAAGAAACAGCTGGAGAAATAAACTTCACAAAACAGCTTGCCGAGCTTGGTGATGTTTATGTAAACGATGCATTTGGAACAGCCCACAGAGCGCATGCTTCAACTGCTTTAATTGCTCAATACTTTGAAGGAAACAAAATGTTTGGTTTCCTATTACAAAATGAGATTGATGCTTTAGAAAAAGCATTAAACAGTTCAGCCAAACCAGTTACCGCCATTCTTGGTGGCGCCAAAGTTTCTGACAAAGTAGCCGTTATCGAAAACCTAATGAACAAAGCTGATAACATCATTATAGGTGGTGCAATGGCTTACACGTTTATGGCCGCTCAAGGTGGAAAAACAGGTAATTCTCTTGTTGAAGAAGACAAATTTGAATTGGCCAAAAGCTTAATTGCAAAAGCTGATGAATTAGGCGTGAAACTGCACCTACCAGTTGATTCTAACTGCGCACCTGGTTTCACCAACGATGAAGGCAGCGAAGTGCATGATAGCATGAACATTCCTGATGGCCAAATGGGCTTGGATATTGGTCCAAAAGCGACTGCTGCTTTTCAAAATGTGATTAACAACAGTGCCATAGTTATTTGGAATGGACCAATGGGTGTTTTCGAGTTTTCGAACTTCTTGCAAGGAACCAAAGCCATTGCTGAAACATGTGCTTCAGCCACCAAAAACAATGGTGCATTTACATTAGTTGGCGGTGGTGACTCTGTTGCAGCGGTTAACAAGTTTGAACTGGCCGATGAAGTAAGTTATGTTTCAACCGGTGGTGGTGCCATGTTAGAATACTTGGAAGGCAAGGCTTTACCAGGCATTGAAGCCATTAGAAATTAGATGCTAAGCATAGAAGATAAAAACCTGAAAGTTCTAAAAGCCCAGTTTGCCAAACCCGGAAGGGTAGAGTGGATTGGGCTTAGACCAGAACGCGCTGCTGATCTGATTTCAGTGGAAACGGCAAATGCCATTGCAGAAACTGGTTTAAAAGGCGACCACTACCAAAAGAAAGGTGGCAAGCGGCAGGTTACACTCATCATGCAAGAGCACTTGCAAGCGGCTGCTTCTGTTTTGGGAGTTGAAGCAATAAGCCCTATGCTTACACGCAGAAACATTGTGGTTTCAGGCATTAATCTCATTTCGCTCAAAGGCAAAAAGTTCAAAATTGGCTCGGCTATTCTTGAATATACTGGCGAGTGCCATCCATGCTCAAGAATGGAAGAAAACCTCGGTAAAGGCGGCTACAACGCCATGCGACACCACGGTGGCATTACCTGCCGTGTTTTAGCGTCTGGTGAGATTGGTGTTGGTGGGGAAGTTGTAGTTGCAGAGTAATCTTTACATTAGAAGTCGGGCTTGGCTGTGCCGAGTCCGCAACGTGCATTCACATTCACAGATTAAAACAGTATTAATTTTTAGGTCTTTCAGGAATACTTCAAACAACAGTAGATATAAGAGTGCATAAGGAACTCGGCACAGCCGAGCTCCAATGCAAAAAGGTATTTATCAGGGAAGTTGGGCTTGGCTGTGCCGAGTCAGTAATATGCACCCATGCTAACTTTATTCCTTATCACCAAATCGCTTACCTAAGATTACTGCCAGCGGATTATCTGCATTTGCAGAACTATAAAGCCAATGGTGCGGTTCAGTAACGAGCATCGCTTTAACAGGGTTTTGATGGATGTATACTTTGCATCGGTTGTAAATATCTTGGTTGTCTAAGACAATTGGTTTATTGGTTTTTCTCCAAACAACGTACTGTTCGTTCTGCTTTAGATATTTAGCGTAGTATTTAAAGAGTTTCAAAATCCATTCTCGTCTGCTTTCCTTTTCATCTGCAGCTAAAAGGTCTGTAATGGCATTTGCAATATGCCTTTTCATATCCCTTAGAATATCAGGCAATCTTGCATCGTCATTTTGTAATATAAGATGAATGTGATTGCTCATTACCACATACTCATGAATGACCAAATTCTTTTTCTTATAGCAGTGTTTTAAACTTTCAGTTACTATTTCAGTGTACTGATGCCGAGTGAATAAATCAATCCAACCTTGTATTGTAAGTGTTATGAAATATGGATGATCCGTGTTTGCCTTATATTTTTCTGACATATGGTTTCATAATTTGTCAGGTTGAAATTTATGGAATTGGTCATTATTGCATATAACAACTGCGGATGTGTAATGGAATAATTTGGCTTATGGGTTTCGGTGAGAAAGGAAATAATAGCGGCAGTAATCAGGAGTACATAAGGAACTCGGCACAGCCGAGCTCAAACGCAGAAAGGTATTTATCAGGGAAGTTGGGCTTGGCTGTGCCGAGTCCGTAATATGCACCCACATTCATTGAACATTTCAGAATCATTTTTTAGGTCATTCAGTTCTACTTCGAAAAACAGTAGATAAGAGTGGATAAAGAACTCGGCACAGCCGAGCTCCAAAGTCGAATATCGGTTCCATCTTCTAAAAAGTCCCCGTGTGCTTCAACTCTAAATACTTGTTGATGGTATTGGCAGAGAGTTGATTGGGGTTGGTGAGAATGGATGTGATACCGTGCTTGTTCAACTCTTTTACAATAACCTGTTTTTCTACAATGAATTTTTGGGCCATGGTTTGGTTGTAGATGTCTAAAACGGTTTTGGCAGGTTCGGTTCGCATTTCTTCTAACTCGGTGTTATTGAAGAAAACCAGAATTAGGCGGTGATTCCTGTTAAGTATTTTGAGCGTAGGCATGGCTCTGTGAACAGACTCTAGCGTATCGAAATTGGTGTACAAGAAAATCAAACTTCTATTAGGAATGAGCTTTCTAATACTAATGCCGAGAAGCTCGTAATTAGGTTCTGAATAATGGTAACTAATGTTATAAAGTGCCTGCTGAATTTTACGCAACTGCCTTGGCGATTTATCGGCTTTTAGCATGGTGTCAATACGCTCTGAAAAAGCAATTAAACCTGCTTTATCGTGTTTTTTGAGTACGATGTTAGAGAATGCCAGTGTGGCATTTATGGCATAGTCAACCAAGGTTAAACCGCCAAAGGGCATTTTCATGTTTCGGCCCTTGTCAATAATAGAATATACCTGTTGTGAGCGTTCATCTTCGTAATGATTCACCATTAGATCATTCAACTTAGATGTGGCTTTCCAATTGATATTTCGTTGATCGTCGCCAACCACGTAGGGTTTCAATTGATCGAACTCATAGCTTTTACCCAGTTTTTTGGCCTTGTTTTCACCCGCATTAAAAACCAGGTTTTTGGTAGCCATAAGCTCTTGCTGCTTCATTTCAATAATTGAAGGCACTACTTTTACAATGGCTTTTTGGGCAAGAACTTCTCGTTTTTTGGCAAGTCCTATAACGGTAGAAAGAAAAATATTCAAGTTGCCAAACTCGTATTCGCCACGTATTTGGGGTAGAATGGTGTAGTTTACTTTCTTGGGTTTGCCAGCATCTAACTTGGTGGTTAGCAGAAAATCGCGCTGCTCTAACTGGTGCGGAATCTCATCAATAATTTCAAGTTGCAACGAGATTTTGCTCGTATTGCGCAGCAGAATGGTAATGGGATGATTGCTGTGCAACGAAGCCAATACTTCGAATTTTCGTTTAGCATTAAGCATGCTCTTTTTTTGGTAAAGCAAGAAAATGTCAACCCCTAATATCGCTATTAGCAAACCCAACAGAATGAGATTAATTACAAAGAACGGCTCCCATAAGTAGCTCACAATAAAGCCACCAATTAATGCCGAAATGGCAATAAATAATCGGTCTGATAGGTATAGCGATTTAATGAACTTCACTAACGCGGTACTTCAATTTCTTTAATAATGCCTTTAATCACTTTTTTGGCAGTAGAGCCACCCATTTCAGCTTCTGGAGTAAGGGCTATTCTATGGTTAAGCACTGGCATACAAACGGCCTGAATATCATCAGGAGTAACGAAGCCCCTTCCGCGTAAGGCAGCCATGGCCTTTGATGTTTTTAGAATTGAAAGCGATGCCCTTGGAGAAGCACCAAGCAGAATTTCACCATGATTGCGGGTTTCGCTCACAATTTTGGCTATGTAGTTAATCAACTCATCTTTAATTTCAACCTGCTCAATAATTTCCTGGCATTTAATAATGTCTTTTGGCGCAACAACTGAGTTAACTGAATCAGTTGATTTTTTCTGGTTGAACTGCGACTTGAATCTATCTAAAATGCTCTGCTCTTCTTCAAGACTTGGATGGCCAACTATGAGCTTAAACAAGAAACGGTCAAGCTGTGCTTCAGGCAAACTGTAAGTTCCTTCGTGTTCAATGGGGTTTTGCGTGGCAATTACAAAAAACGGATTGTTCATAGGGTAGGTGTTTCCATCAATGGTTACCTGTTTTTCTTCCATTACTTCTAGCAAGGCGGCCTGCGTTTTGGCAGGTGCACGGTTAATTTCATCAATAAGAATAAGGTCTGAAAAAATGGGGCCTTTCTTAAAGTTGAAATCAGAATCTTTCAGGTTGAAAAC
>JAGQWA010000131.1:5136-8378 GCA_020437725.1 Bacteroidota bacterium
GCATTAAATCGGGCGTGAATTGAATACGCTGAAAGTCGATTCCGATGGCCTTTGCCAACATTTTAGATAAAAGGGTTTTTGCCACACCAGGCACTCCTTCTAGTAAAACATGTCCGCCAGTTAGCAAACCTGTAATGGTAAGTTGCATTAATGCCTTGTTGCCAATAATTACCTTACTTAATTCATTAGTAATAGCTTGGTAGGTATTGCTTACATACTGCACATCTAACCCAACGGGCGTGCTGTTGTTTATTGGCTGTTCTTCTTGTGGTTCAAACTCCATTATTTTCTGTTTTTATAATAGTGGTTGAGCGAATTATATAGTTTAGACAGTTGAGATGCGCTGGCTTCGGTATTGAAACGTGCATCAAAAAGGTCGATAAATTCATTAAATTCTTCTTCTGGCAAACCAGATTTTTTGGCAATTAAAGGGTAGAGAATTTTTGGTTCTAGGTTGGTGTCAATATGGTAATGGCTGCGAGCATCATTCAAAAAGAGATCGTACATCTCTTCGGCAATAAGCTGGTGGTTGCCTTTTTTAAAGTAGAGTAAGCCAAGCTTTTTAATAAACTCTACAGAGTCGTTTTTAGCAGGCGGAATTACCGGAATAATTCGCTGTTTGCGCTTTATTCTAAAAAGCACATAAACCAAAACACTCACTAATAAAAGATACCAGCCCCATTTAAGCGTATAATGAGAAAACAACAATTTTAAGGGTGATCTACCCGGCCTCGATGTTCTGCTTGATTGCAGGTAGAGATGGCTTTCGTCCCACCAAAGTGGGCCATCGCTCATTAGGTCTAAAACTTTGTTTGCGTGCTCAAAACCAGCTTTTTCTCTTAAATGCATGTTGCTGAATAGTATAGGTGTGGTGCTAAAATAGAAGCTTCCTTTTCCATATTTTATCCTAAACAGATTTATATACTCGCCAACTCCTGATATTCGTTCAAATGCTATAAACCGCGCTAAACTATCAGAAATTGCCACGTCTTCTTCTTGTATAAACTCATAGTAGTGGTTGGTTGGCGAATTGTTTTTTTGATGGGTAAACTCAAACGATTTTCCATCTTTAAAATAAATAGGAAGTGTTTCATAGTCTTCATCAACCTGAAAAAAGGGATAGTATTCGTAGTTATAAATTCTTTCAATTAAATCTTTAGGCATTTCACGCGTAAACACAAAAGCGTTGTTTCCTTTTTCAACAAATTGTAAAAGGTCAGAATAGGCAGTGTCGGCCAATTCAAAACGGTGTCCAATGGCAAAATAATTGGCGGTGTCGTGGCTATTTAAGCGCTTGTACAAATCATCTTGAATTTCGTCAAAACCGCCTTTTTTTGATTTAACCAAATCATGAAACAGTTTTAAATCGTAGGGTTGTGTTCCACGGCTATATAGCGTTTCGTTCCAATTGTACTCCTTATAATTATCGTCATCATTTTGGCATGACGCAACGGCGAGCAAACCGATTATGAGCAATATGAAACTAAACTTCTTCAACTACGGGTATTTGTGTTTTTACTTGGTTGAACAAAGTATCAATCTCCTTATATCGGTTGGCATTTACTTCTTGGCCGCCATAGCGAACATATTCAAATGCCAAAATAGCCTGGCTAAATGGCTGTTTTACATCGTATTCGTTAAGCTCATCATAATACTCCCAATTGGTTTTTTCTTTAGCCCATTTTAGTAATTGCCTTTCTGAAAGCATTTTAATAAGAATTAAAAAGCCAAACCTAACAGCTTGCTCATATTGTTCACTTTCAATAGCCTGTTTCAACAAGTCTGTAAGGTCAACTTCATGAATTCGTTCTTCAATATCTTCTTCAAATTGAAGCTTGGCAGAAGATGCATGCACCTGCCTGTTGAATTTAGTATTGCTGAACATGAAGAAAAGCAATACTAGCAATCCGCCACCAACCACGGCCATAATAATATATCGTAAGCCACCAAATTTTGTTTTTGGTTCAGAAATATTGGGCAGGTTTCTTTCTTTTTTCTCGTCTTTATTTGGTTCAGGCGGCGGGCGTAGGTGTTCATCAGTATAGTCATATTGGCCTTTTTCTTCTTGCCATTGTTTTTCGCTAAGTGGGCTTTGTGCCATTAATTGGGAAAAAGAAACCAAAATCAGAATGGTTAATAGAAGAACTCTCATTATTTGTTGGAGTTAAAAATAGAGAGTTGTTTAAAAAGATGGCAAGCAGTGCTGGTTTCTTTACCTGTAAAATGCATTACAGCCGTTGATGAAAACACCATTGCTGCAAAAGTGAGAAAAAAGCCCATTTGAGTTAAAGCAGATAGTAAGTAGTAAAGCATGGCCAATTGCTTCCCATCATTAGTAAGAATCATTGCGAAAAACTCTTTTAATATGCCCATACTAAATAAGGTTCTACTGGTTAAAAAACTTAGTAGGTATGCAAAACCCAAGGCGGTTAGCCCTACTAATAAAAAAACCAGAAAATACTTACCCCAGCTTTTGTTCATGTAAAGAATGGTTCGTTTTGCACCATGCAGAAAGTGGCTACCTTCTAAAAGGCCATTAAAAAATATAATAGATAAAAAAGGCAAGGCAAGAATGCCAACAATTGCACCAAAAACAGATTCTAATGAAAACAACAACGAGCAAGAAGCTGAAATGATGAACGAGCCAATTGCGGCATAGCCATATATTTTAAAAGTTGCTTTTTGGGTTAGCAGGCGTTTATAAAACCTTACTGCAACCCAAGTGAGATAAAGCGTAAAAAAGCCATTGGTTAAAACAAAAGTGGCAGGGTAGCCGCTAAAATTAAATAAATCGTCGGTTCTAAAATAATCTGATAAGCCGCTTTCGTAATAAGTAAAAAGCCCTTTTGGACCAAAAACAACCAATGCCACAATAGCAAATATTACAATGGCAGCTCTTCCAAATACAAAACCAATATTTCTAAAAATAAGGCCTATTGTGTGGTTATAAAGTTGGCCAATGCTAAGAATTTGAACTTTCTTAAATGGATCTTTTGGAATGGGTATGGGCTCAAATTCGAATATTTTAGCGGCTCTGATATTTCTTTTTATAAGCACTCTAGGATATACAACAAAGTAGAGCACCATAAAAAGAAAACAAACCAATATAAAGGCAAATCTATAGCCATCTGCAATTTGGGTATGGCGAGTTAAAAAGCCTTCAATAAAGGCAGCAATTAGAATAATTGGCGAAATGCCCAGCATAATAATCATGCCCTTTCTAGCCGCCATTTTAAATGACT
>JAGQWA010000132.1 GCA_020437725.1 Bacteroidota bacterium
AAATCTGTAATTTTAACATAGTCAGTTCCTTCAACAAGCCAAGCTGCCATGTCGCCAGTGCTGCTTCCGGTGCTATAGTCAACAATGGTTTGGCCTCTGCCTGCACCTTTAAATGTAATGGTATTGGTGCTCGAAGCGCCAGATACATTGTTTAATACTACTCTTTCTGTGTATGTGCCTGCTCTAATATCAAAACTTACAGGGCCACAAACACCAAAAGTAGAAAGGTCTTTTGTAGCGTCAGATATTTTAAGGTAATCTGGGTTACTGCCACCAATGGTAAATGAGCCCGACATTGCCGAACGCAATCTTACTTCAAGCGTATCATCATCATTTACAGTGTCTTTTACACCATTAGGAAAAGATGTCCAGATTTTAATTATTCTGGCCGCATTTCCAAAAGTTACGCTATCAAGAAAAATGTTGGCAGTATTGCCATTTTTAGCACCACTGGTGTCAATTAAAGTTTTATGCTTAATGGTTTTTTGTAAAACACCATCAAGTGTCCAATGTACTCTAACACTATCTAATTGATTGGTTCCTGAGTTTGCAATATCAACATTTACGGCATATGTGCCAGGGCAAAAATTGTTAGGCGAGGTAAGTGCACTTACACCGGCGTTGTTTGGCCCTAGAGAAACCAAATCCATACCTATAATTCCCATCCAACTTGCACCACTTGAACCCGAAGAAGCGGTAGAAGGGGTGGCCCAGTTTCTAGCTGCGTTAGTATATGATTTGTTGGCCACATAAAACAAGTTATATGTTCTTTGGCTGGTCCAAGCCACGTCTAAAACTAGGGGTTTGCTTGGGTCGTAGTTAATTTTATTAGTAAGTGGAATTTCGCACCATTGGTTCATTCCACCCGTTATAGAAAAGGTGGTTGCATTTACCGCAGTTTGCATACCAGCTGTGTGCCAAGTACCGCTTAGGGTAGTAATGCTAGGTTGCCCAATTTTTATAACCATGTTGTTATAAATAACAGGGCTAGAAAATGTTCCAGATGTAGGGTAAATGTAAATGGTTTTAATGGCTTTACCACCTGGTGCGCCGTTACCGTTGGCATCAACAAAAATGTTGGCTGGTATTAACCATTGTCCGCGAACACCGTTGGAATTCCAACTAAATGGAATAGAGTTACCTCCTGTAGGGGTTGCGTTGTTGTTGTTGTTGTATTGGGGCGTAAAAGTTTGCCCAAATACAGAAAAACCTGAAAGCAAGAAGACGGCTATTAAAGCCGAAAATTGCTTAATTGACAAGAAAGTTGTCAAAGTAGTTTTCATCTTCATAGTAATAAAGGTTTATGGTTTGATAAAATGTACAGCCCAAAGATGCATAAGCCTGCCTAATAGTTGCTTAAAGTTGCATTAAAAGAATTTATGGAATGTATGAACAGATTTTCTAAACAATTTTGAAAACTGTTAGCACTGATTAATACACTTTAAATACGAAATAAAAACAGCGCTAAAGAGTGCCAGATTTAATATGCAAATCGCGCTGAGGGAAAGGAATGGTTATGCCATTTTTTCTAAAAAGTTCGTCAATAGAAAAGCGAAGATCGCTTTTAATGTTTTCTACCATAAAGGTTTCGGTGGTCCAGAAGTAAAGGTTAAATACCAACGAGCTATCTCCAAAATCATTAAAACGCACAAAGGGATCTGGCGTGTTTTCAATTTTAGCATGCCCATCGGCGGCATTTAGAAGCAGTTTCTTCACTAATTGCACATCAGAACCATAAGCAACTCCTACTTGTACATTAAATCTTGTAGCTGCGCTAATATGGCTCCAGTTCACCACATCGCCTGAAACGAATTTTGAGTTGGGCACTATTACATAAACGTCTTCACGCGTTTTAATTTTCGACGTTCTAATACCAATATCTGTAACCCTGCCAACTACATTTTTTAGGTCAACCACATCGCCAACGCGTATGGTGCCTTCAAACAGTAGAATTACGCCACTTGCTAAATCATAAAATAGTTGTTGTAGCCCAAGCCCAATACCCACCAACAAAGCAGCAGAACTTGCCAAAAGAAAAGAGAGCTTTATGCCCATGCTTTCCAAACCAATTGTAATGGCTATAACATATAAGAAGTATTTTATGAGCTGAATAAGGGAGTTTAACGAACCTGAGTTCATGTCTTTGGCCACCAATCTTCGCAGAATAATGGTTTTGGTAAGTTTTATTACCAGTTTGGTAACCAATATAATAATGAGCAACATAACAATATTGAACACCGTAATGGTTACGTTCAAATTGTCGAATGCAATTAATGGATAGTAAAGTATTTCGTTAAATTTTTCCAAGCGTGGGTTATTTGCTAATTATCCATTTGGCTAATTGTTTCCAAGTAGGTTTGGTGCCATAAATCAACAAGCCAATACGGTAAATTTTTGCGGCTACCATTACACAAATCACAAAAGAAGCTGCCAATATGCCGAAAGATAGCAAAGGTTCCCACCATTCAACCCCAAAAGGTATGCGAGCCATCATAATAATGGGAGAAGTGAAAGGAATCATAGAAAATATAACGGCAGTGCTACCATTTGGATCTTGCACTACCGATGAAAGAACCATAACGGCAATTACGAGTGGTATGCTAATTGGCAACATGAATTGTTGCATGTCTTGTTGGCTATCAACTGCTGCCGCAACTGCGGCAAACAATGAGCTATATAGAAAATAGCCGCCTAAAAAGAATAGGATGAAGTAAATTAATGTTTGAGCAAGTGGAAGAGTTTGCAATGCATCCCAGCCCTTGAGAACGTAGGCAAAACCTAGATTCATGTCACCTTGTGTCATGGTCATGTCGCCTGGTGCTTGAATTTCTGGTCCAAAAAGAACTATACCGCCAATCATTAAGGCTCCAAGGCCAATCCAAATAGCAAATTGAGTTAGGCCAAGCAACGCATTTCCAATAATTTTTCCCATCATTAATTCAAACGGTCTGGCCGATGAAATAATGACTTCAACAATCCTACTTGTTTTTTCTTCTTGAACACCGCGAAGCACCAAGCTGCCATAAATAAAAATGAAGAAATAAAGTAAGAAACCGGTTAAATATGATACCGTTATTGCTGCTGCCGCACTACTTTCTTTAGCGCCATCTTCTCCCATTTTTAGTTCGTCTATTTTAACATGCACGTTTATGTAATTCAGCACCTTTTTGTCCACTTCCACTTCTTTCATTCTCTGTTCAGAAATGTAGTTTTCTATCTGTTCTTCAACACGGTTTATAAACGATGACCCCGGGTGCTCAGAGAAATACATTCTTATGCCTTTTGGGTTTTCAAGCGCATTTTTAGGAATGAACAAACCAACTGAACCACTTTCAATTAAGGCTAAAGTGTTTTCAAACTCAGTCTGTGTCATTTCTGGTAGAAAGTTGAAAACCGTATTGTCTTCAAGCTGAATCTTGTTTTCAAACTGGCCAGTTTCGTCAACAACGTCAACGCGCAGGTCTTTTTCGCTGTCTTGCGATGCTAGAAAGGTTGAAACGCCAATTAGCAAACCATACATTAATGGCCCAAGTAAGGTAAGAAGAATAAAAGCCCTTGATCTGGCTTTGGTAATGTATTCTCTCGATATAATTAATCCAATCTTGCCCATCATATTAGCCTTTAGCAATTTCAACAAAAATTTCTTGAACGGTTGGCAACACTTCGCGGTAGCTAACTACTTGAGTTTTGGCCAATGTGTTTTGCAACCAAGCGTTAGCATCAGTAGTGGCACTTTGCATAAGCCATTCGCCATTTTCGCGTTCTTCGTGCTTTAGCAAACTGTCATCAGTTTCCAGCTTTTCGCCTTTATAAACTATTTCAAAAAGGTTTTTGCTGTAGGCGCGTTTCACTTCGCTAATTTTTCCTTCAATTACCTTTTCAGATTTGTGAATCATGCCAATATTATCGCACAATTCTTCTACAGATTCCATTCGGTGAGTAGAGAGCATAATGGTAGCACCTTCGTCTCTAAGTCTCAGTAATTCGTTTTTCACCTGTTCAGCATTCACAGGGTCGAAACCACTAAAAGGCTCATCTAGAATAATGAGTTTAGGGTTGTGAATTACGGTTGAAATGAACTGCACTTTTTGCTGCATTCCTTTTGAGAGCGACTCTACTTTTTTGTTCCACCAATCAGTCATTTCCATACGCTCAAACCAAACCTTAGTTCGAGCAACAGCATCAGCTTTTGAAAGGCCTTTTAATCTGGCTAAATACACTACGTGTTCGCCAACCTTCATTTTCTTGTAAAGGCCGCGTTCTTCGGGCATATACCCTATTTGCGAAATATGCTTGGCCGAGAGTTTTTCGCCATTAATGAAAATTTCACCATGGTCTTCAACCAGTATTTTATTAATGATTCTAATTAAGGTTGATTTGCCCGCACCGTTTGGCCCTAAAAGACCAAAAGTGCTTGCTTCAGGAATATTAAAAGATACATTTTTAAGCGCAATTTTATCGCCGTAGCTTTTAGATACGTTTTCTATTCGCAGCATGCTTCAAAAATAGATATGCTAGAGTGGTTTTTTTGTATTTGAGTTGGAATCTTGCTTAGTGTAAACTTTTGGGGTAAAAACATAAGTAATATGTACACCAGCGGTTGAATCTTGTTGTCGATGAACTTCTTCTTCAATTTGCAATTCTGCTCTCTGTTCATCCGTCATCCAGGCATCGCCAATAAAATCTGGAATTGAGTTTGTTTCATAAGCTGGTTTTTCTTCAACCGGATAGTGTTTTCTAAAGTAAACGGCAGCCAACATTCCCGAAATAGCACCAGCCAAATGCCCTTCCCACGAAATGGTATAATCAATAGGAATTAAACCCCAAATCATAGAACCATAAAGAAAAGTAAGCAACATTGAAATGGCTCCCAGCGAACGTTTATCACTTAAAACGCCAGCCACAATTACAAAGGTTACCAAGCCATAAATGCCGCCACTTGCCCCAATATGGTATGAGTTGCCACGGGCTATAATCCAGGTTAGAATTCCGCTAGAAATAAACATTATAGGGAAAACCTTGATGGCAATTTTGTCGAAGAAATAGAATAGCAAAGTGCCACTTACAAATAATGGAACTGAATTATTGATAAGGTGCCCATAATCGGCATGAATGAATGGGGAAGTAATAATGCCTTTAAGGCCGGCCAGTTTGCCGGGTAAAATGCCAAAGTGTGCCACATCGGCGCCAAATATATTTTCGAGCCACTTAACCACCCACAGCAAAAGCACCATAAAGAGCGGCACAGTGGCGCTTTTGTAGGCTTTTCTTGCTATGTCTTTACTGGTCATGCCAAGTGTTATTCAACTATTCTTCCAAACCTAAAAAACTGACAGAAGGTTCAGGCATTGTGCCAATTAAACTACCAACTACCTTTGTACCACCAAAAATCTGGCTATGACACACGTAGTTGAGAAATACACTCCCAAACATAAAATAAGAATTGTTACTGCTGCATCACTTTTTGATGGCCACGATGCCGCCATTAATCTCATGCGCAGAATTATACAATCAACTGGTGCCGAAGTAATTCACTTAGGCCACGACCGCAGCGTTGAAGAAGTGGTAAACTGTGCTATTCAAGAAGATGCGCAGGCTATTGCCATGACTAGTTACCAAGGCGGGCACGTGGAGTATTTCAAATACATGTTCGATTTACTTAAGCAAAAAGGTGCAGAGCACATCAAGATTTTTGGCGGCGGTGGCGGCGTAATTCTTCCAACTGAAATTGAAGAATTACATGCCTACGGTATTACCAGAATTTACTCTCCTGACGATGGCCGCGAACTCGGCCTTCAAGGAATGATTAACGATATGATTCAACGTTGCGATTATGCAACTGGCGATAATTTGAACGGCGAGATTAATCACCTTCAAACCAAAGATGCCAAGTCTATTGGCAGACTTATTTCTGGTGCTGAGAATTTCTTAGAGCAATCAAAGCAGATTCTTGATAAAGTGCACCAAATGGCCGGAAAAGTGGCCACTCCAGTATTAGGTATTACGGGTACTGGCGGCGCAGGTAAGTCATCGTTAGTTGATGAATTGGTAAGAAGATTTCTTATTGATTTTGACGATAAAACCATTGCCATTATTTCGGTTGACCCATCAAAAAGAAAAACCGGCGGAGCACTTCTTGGCGATAGAATTAGAATGAATGCCATTAGAAACGAGCGTGTTTACATGCGCTCGCTGGCAACAAGGCAGGCTAATTTGGCACTTTCGGCTCATGTTAAAGAAGCCATTAGCGTGCTTAAAGCAGCCCATTACGATCTTATTATTCTAGAAACTTCGGGCATTGGCCAAAGCGATACAGAGATTACCGAGCATAGCGATATGAGTTTGTATGTTATGACCCCAGAGTTTGGTGCTGCAACTCAACTAGAGAAAATTGATATGCTCGATTTTGCTGATGTAGTTGCCATAAACAAGTTCGACAAACGCGGTGCTATGGATGCACTTCGCGATGTGAAGAAGCAATACAAGCGCAACCATAGTTTGTGGGACGCCAACGATGATGATCTGCCAGTTTTTGGCACAATTGCATCGCAGTTTAACGACCCAGGAACTAACGCACTATACAAGAAGTTGATGGACACTTTGGTTGCCAAAACTGGCGCCGATTTAAAATCAACCTTTGAGATTACCGATGAAATGTCTGAGAAGATTTTCATCATTCCGCCTTCTAGAACACGCTACCTTTCAGAAATTGCTGAAAACAACCGCAGTTACGATGATTGGGCTCAAAGTCAGGCCAACGTTGCTAACAAGCTATTTGCGCTCTCAAAAACAATTGATGATTTAAAAGACCATTCAAACGGAAACGATGATTTATTGGCATCGCTTCAAAACCGTTTTGATGAGCTTAAAAAGGATTTAGATCCACACAATTGGGACATTATTGAAGGCTGGGAAGCCAAGAAGAAAAAATACAGCGATGTCGTATTTAGCTTCATGGTGCGCGATAAGCAAATCAACATTAAAACGCACACAGAATCGCTTTCTCATACGCAAGTGCCAAAGGTGGCCATGCCAAGATATACGGCTTGGGGCGACATTTTAAAATGGTGTTTGCAAGAAAATGCTCCGGGCGATTTTCCTTATACTGCTGGTATATATCCTTTTAAAAGAGAAGGCGAAGACCCAACCAGAATGTTTGCTGGCGAAGGTGGTCCTGAGAGAACCAATAAGCGTTTTCATTATGTGAGTTTGGGTATGCCGGCCAAAAGGCTTTCAACCGCTTTCGACTCGGTAACCCTTTACGGAAATGATCCTGACTACCGACCTGATATTTATGGTAAAATCGGAAACGCTGGTGTGAGCATTTGCTGCTTAGATGATGCCAAGAAACTGTATTCTGGTTTCAATTTGGCCGATCCAAAAACTTCAGTTTCAATGACCATTAATGGCCCTGCTCCAATGCTTTTGGGCTTCTTTATGAATGCCGCCATTGACCAACAATGCGAGATTTACATTAAAGAAAATGGCCTTGAAGAAGAAGTAAAAGCCAAATTGGCTCAGATTTTTAAAGACCATCCGCAACCGCAATACAACGGTGCTTTGCCAGAAGGTAATGACGGCCTTGGTTTAATGTTACTCGGAACTACTGGCGATAAGGTGCTTCCTGCAGATGTTTACCAAAACATTAGAACTGAAACGCTAAAACAAGTTCGCGGAACCGTTCAGGCCGATATTTTGAAGGAAGATCAAGCGCAGAACACTTGCATTTTCTCAACTGAGTTTGCCTTACGATTAATGGGCGATGTTCAAGAATACTTCATTCATAAAGCGGTAAGAAACTTCTACTCGGTTTCCATTTCAGGTTACCATATTGCCGAAGCGGGTGCCAATCCCATTTCGCAATTGGCCTTTACACTTGCTAATGGTTTCACTTACGTTGAATATTACCTAAGTAGGGGAATGGACATTAACCATTTTGGTCCGAATTTATCGTTCTTCTTCTCTAATGGAATTGACCCTGAATATGCGGTTATTGGTAGAGTTGCCAGAAGAATTTGGGCCAAGGCCTTAAAGAATAAATACGGTGCCAATCCGCGTGCTCAAATGTTGAAATACCATATTCAGACTTCTGGTAGATCATTGCACGCACAGGAGATTGATTTCAATGATATAAGGACCACGCTTCAAGCGCTTTATGCCATTTACGATAACTGCAACTCATTGCATACCAATGCTTATGACGAAGCCATTACTACCCCAACCGAAGAATCGGTTCGTAGAGCAATGGCCATTCAGTTAATTATTAACAGAGAGCTTGGTTTGGCTAAGAATGAGAATCCGCTTCAAGGTTCTTTCATTATAGAAGAGCTAACCGATTTGGTTGAAGAAGCAGTTTTGGCCGAGTTTGACCGAA
>JAGQWA010000133.1 GCA_020437725.1 Bacteroidota bacterium
ACAGCTTGTTTATGTTACCCCCAGAGCCAATGGCTTCCATATCTGAGCTGTCTTGGGCATGAATTTCTACCCAACTCTGCATTTCTCTCCATTGTTCTTGTTTAACTTGGTTGTTCTTTAGCCTTAGGGTTCCAATGTTAAAAGATCGGGTGTTAATTACATCGCCTCGTTTAAAAATGGTGACCTCTGTGCTACCACCACCCACATCAATATAAATGTAGGCTTTGTGGTTTTCTATATATTTTTCGAAATGAGTTGCGTATAGAATTTTAGCCTCAGTAGCACCGGCTATTATGTTTAGCTTAATGCCCGTTCTGTCTCTAATTTCTTGTACCAGCTCTGGGCCATTCTTGGCATCGCGCATGGCCGAAGTAGCACAAGCCATAAAGTCAGCACTACCATGAACTTCCATTAAATTTTTGTAAGCCTGCATGGTTAAAAGAAGCTGGCGCGCTTTGTCTGGCGGTATTGCTCCGGTTTTAAAAACTTCTTCGCCCAATCTTAATGGAGAGCGCACTAAAGAACGTTTTTTATAATGGGTTTCACCATTATATTCTAAAACTTCGGCCACTAAAAGCCTTGCGGCGTTAGAGCCAATATCTATTGCACTTAAAACCTTCATGCTGCTTTTGCTGGGTGCAAAGTAAGGCTATGGTTCAACCTATGTTCATTTTTTAAACCCAATGCCACCAAATTTAGATAGAAAGGCCAGCAACTTGATTAAGAAGCTACGCAATGAGTTTTGCGTCTATATAAGAATTAAACTTTGCGCTGTTCTGATAAAAATTGAGCCATGAATTTATACTACAATCAAGCACCATGGCGCTGCCTGTAGCCCAGCTATAATGAGTATTGGTAAGCATATTGGCCAGCCATGCCGTGGTTGGATTATGACCTATAATCATTACTGTTTGGCAACTATCAGGGCATTCTCTGATGGCATTCATATAATCATCGGTATCAGTTAAATAGAGTGAGTCTAAGAAAGAGATATTATGGTCTGAAATATTTAAAATGGGCTTGAAAACTGCCACCGTATCTCTAGTTCTGCTTGATGTGCTTACCAAAACACAATCTGGTTTTATGCTAAGTGCTTTTAATTGAACAGCTACACCTCCTGCTCTTTCAATTCCTTTAGGGTTGAGTTTTCGGCTGTGGTCAGTTTGACCTATTTCTGGCTGAAAAGCCTTTGAATGCCTAACGAGAACTAGTTTTTTGCCCATTTTTTAAATTGCCTAGTCAGTAATGGTAATGGTACCATGCCTGCTACTATTTGGCGAAGTGATAATGTAAAAATAGGTGCCCCTTGCCACTTCAGTACCATTTGGTGTAGTTCCGTCCCATTTTAATTCAAAACCCGTTTGCTTATGAACCGGTTGTCCCCACCGATTAAAAATGATAAGCTCATAACCGCCGCATTTGTCGTCAGTTCCTGTTGCTATCCAAACATCATTTAAACCATCTTGATTAGGAGTAATAACATTTGGCGCCCAAAAACTATCCTTCGGACTATAGTCAAACAAAAATCTTTTTAATAACGAATCGCGGCACTTTGAATATTGGTTAACCACCAATAAAATGGCACCACTATCTTTTAGGTTATAATTAATGGGCAGCACAGGATTGCGCTCATTTGACAATGAATCGCCATCATGATACCAATTATAAGAGAACGTTCCTGCTGACTGGTTCTTAAATAGTACGGCTGGAGCACAAGTATCAAACTTAAAACTAAATTCAGCTTCAACTATGCTATCTACATAGTTTATGGCAAGTGTAGAGTCTAAACAGCCATGCTCAGATTCTGCAACCAACCACACTTTTACAGAGTCTATGACTTTATAAATTTTCTCGGCTGTTTCGCCAGTGGCAGTTGAACCATCAGGAAAATACCAAGTTAATTTTTGGTAGCCACGGCTTTGGCTTTCGTATTCTACATGAGAAACACAATCGCCCGTTTTGGTGTTAATAATGGCTTTTGGCAACGAGTCAATTTCAATATCTAGTTGATAGGTGTCTTGGCATATGCTCTTGCCAATGTCAGAAAATAGTGAAATAGTGTATTTGCCTGGTGCTGAATATCTGTGTGATTTAGGGTCCTTTACTAGACTAGAATCACCATCACCAAAGCGCCAAAAATAAGTTTCAACGTTTCTTGATTGGTCGAACAAAGCCACGCTAAAATCGCAATGATTGGTCTGAGTAGTAAACTCCGGAAAACGAGCGGTTCTTATGTGCAATTGCTGTTCAACCGTATCGGCACATTGTGAGTTAGGATTGGCAATTAATTTCACATTGTAAATACCTGTATCACCATAAACAAACTTCGTATTCTCATCGCGGCTAATGTTGTTATTGCCGAAATCCCAAACATAATGACCCGCATTTTGCGATGCATTGTTAAAGATTGATTTGGTTGAACAAGAATCTGTTAAATATCCAAATGCCGCAATAGGGTTTGGATTGAAATTAATGGTTTCCGTTAGAGTATCGGCACAACCTTGGCCCGCGCTTCCAACTAATTTATAGGTATTTGCACCCTCATTTCCGCTTAGTAAAACCTGGTTTCCTTTAATCTCATTATTATTAAACAACCAGGTAATGTTTTTGGCATTAACTGAATTATTGGTTAGCTGAATTTCAAAATTGCACGAGTCAAATAGTGAGCTAAAACCAAGTTTATATTCTGGAATAGAAAATATTTTAAAGATGGTATCAGGGCACGGAAACCCAGAGTCAACAACAAGCCTAACAGCGTATGCACCAGTTGAGTCGTATTTTTTTGTAACCTCTGCTCCACTGGCATAAGTTCCATTGTCAAAATTCCAATTGTAAGAAATGCCATTTGTGCCCGAATATTTAAAAGTTACGCTCTTGGTGCAAGTATCTAATTCATATACAAATGCCGCATTTGCAGGTTCTACAACAACCATTTGTTTAAAAACGGTGTCTTTAACCACACATGAATAAGGGTTAGATGCAACTAACGAAACCGTATAAGTTCCAGGTTTTGAATAGGTATGTATTGGCGAGCGATCTGTAGAATTGTTCCCGTCGCCAAACTTCCAGAAAAATGAAGTTGCATTTACACACTCGTTCTTTACCTGAAAACTTTGACCAGCACAAGGAGTTTGCAACTCAAAATCAGCAACCACATCTGGCGTGTACAAATCAATTTTGAATAATGCGTTGTTACAACCTGTTGAATCATAAAAAGTAGTATCTGGCGGTCGTGTTCCGTTATTAACACTTGAATAAGCATTTTGGGTAGTGGGAAAATCTGAATACCCTCCACAACCGGCGCAAACAGATTGGTAAACTATTCCATTTTGATCAAATCTACTTGTGCCACCATCTACATGCTCCCACGAAGTTGAACCACCAAAATAGGTTGCGTACAGCAGCGTATCCATATTTCTAGCAAAAACAGCCAAGTAGAAATCTGAACCGTCTGTTGTTTTTTGAATAGCATCTTTACTGGTAGTAAAATTATAGGTGTTGCCATTGTAGTTTACATTTCCACCCCAGCCCGAAACATAAATTCTACCACAATGGTCAACTAAAAATGCCGAAGGCGAAAGCCCAGGCCATGAAGTTGATGGGCCATAAGTAGAAGACCAAATGCAAGTGGTAAGACTTGAATCGAGTTTAGAGATAAACATTTTGCCACCTTGTTCACTAAACTTGGTGTTTTTTACCAGAAAGTTTGATGATCTGGTTTGGCCTGTTACATACACATCACCAGCAGTGTCGGCCTGTATAAAATGTGTTTGGTCGTACCCTGGCTGACCAAAGTATGTAGCACTTTTAAGAGTATGTAAATCTTTATCGAAACATGCTATTAAACCATCTGCTGCATGACCTGCATATTTTGGCTGTAATCCGTTGCTAGGAAAACCGGCAATTGAATCGCTTCTGGTTCCGCCGCAAATAAAAATTGATTGGTTCTTACCTATGGCAATGCCGTAACCAGCATCATCGCCATAACCTCCAAAATAGGTAATTCCATGTAGAGCAGATAAATCGGCACTAAACTTGGCAACCAGCATGTCCTGATTTTCTTCACTGCCGCTTGATGTATCTGCCAAATACTGTTGGAATGAATTGGTATCAACTGGTAAATCAGTAGAAGCGGTACTGCTAACAATTAGCACATTATCAAAAGAGTCAATAATTACTTCTCCTCTATAAATGTCGGCATAGTTAAATGCCAAAACTGATGTGTTTCTAAAACCACGATTGGTTAATAGGTGGTAGCCATTTATGCCGTCAAATCCACTACCGCCCAAATAGGTACTTGCCAAAAGTTTGGTTCCATCAAAAGAGAGTTTGCTTACCACAATATCAAACTGGCCATTTTGCGATGTATCATAAGCAGCCGTGGTTACAGGAAAATCATTAGAAAATGTATTGCCTAACAAAAGCAGTTCATTCTTGCTGTTTACAATCATGCTATGAACATCTTCATTACTAGAGCCCCCTAAATAGGTAGCGTACAATAATTTAGTTCCATCACCTGAATACTTTAAGATGCCCATATCTCTTGGCAGGTCTATAAAATTTGAAGCATTTGGATCTAGCGATAAATTGTCGCCCCCCGCCCATTTCTGTTGAAATGCACCTGCTGTAACTGGAAATTGATCGTAATAAACCGTTCCGCCAGAATAGCCATGACCAAATCTGTCGAAAGTGGCTGTATAGCCAAAATTATCAGCATAAGAGCCTGAGAAAGTACTGAAAATGATGGCTGGGTCAATGATTAAATCTTGCTCTGAATTGTAGGCTTCAAGTTGAAAACTAAGCTGATTGCCTCGCAGTAAAAAGCTACTGCTTACTTCTTTTTCACTTCCATTATTTTTTTGATAACTGTATGGACTTTCTTCTAAAATGGGCCGAATGCTGGTTTGAATATTCAGGTTTCCATTCATTAACTCCATTTCAGTGGCTCCATCATATTCTAACTTTATAATATTATCATCGCCGCCAGGGTGAACTAAAAACTCATATTTGAGCATTTCTCCTGCCCATTTAAGTCTAAAGTCGATGTTTGGATAAACATTCTTATAGGTTACTTGCCTGCATGCTCTTAAGTTGGTAGCCCAATTTTTTTCGGATCCCAAATAATAGTTGTAGATGGTTTCTAAGTGCTTTTCTTCAACAATTTCGGGTTCAGGGTTGCAGCCTACTAAACTCACTTTAATGGCATGACCATCAAGCTTCATTTCGGTAGCCGTGTGGTCATGAAAGGCCTTCATTTGCTCATTGTTATACATGGAAATGGTAAAACCAGTTTTCTCTAAATACACAATTCCACCAGCTACATGCGACTTGTAGATAAAGTCGCCATTCCATTGCCCTTTGTTGGGAATAAACACGCCAGTGGTTGCCTCGACCTTGGCCGAAAACATGAATAACCAGCACAGAACAAGTATTTGGAAGGTTTTGCGCATAGCAGCTTAAGCAATTACGCTAAAGTAGGGGTTTTGGTTTCTTAAATCTGATTTTAAGGGAGAATTAGGACTTTGCAATTAGTTGTTAGTGGTGAGTTTTGAGTCGTGAGTTGTATGAAGTGTTGTATTTTATATTTTGAATATTTAATTAATCCAAACGCCACTTTTAACCTTCAACATTTCACCTTAAGCTTTTCAACTTTCACACCTATTCCAAAACCAAATAAACCAGGCCAAGCTCTATTCCAAACATATGTCGGTTCATGATTGGGCCGGTTAAGTCTCTGCCCATAAAACCTTCCCATTTGGTACTACCTGCCCTAAACATATAATTGGGCTGCAGCAATAGTTTCCAATGTTGCTTGTAGCGATAAGAAAAATGGGTTGAAAGACCTGCCATTAATCTTGGCATGGTATAAACTTCTCTGGTAAAATTAGATTCGGCCAACACTTGGCCAAGCGGTTTGGTTGACTGATCGCTATAATCGTCAACATTTAACTGAAACCACTGCAAACCAAATCTGGCACTGGCATTAAGTTCAAATTGGCCTTTTGCCCAAAGTGTAGTTTGGGTAAAAACATAGCTGCTTTTGGCTCTTAACCTTACGGCATATTGGTTGGTACTTTGCTCCCATTGGGCAATTTGATAACCAAAACCGCCGTGGTAATCGTCGTTAATATCAAAAGCCAATAATTCAATACCAAAACCGCGTCCGCGAGTGGCAGGATTTGGAACATTTAAACTTGAATAAACCGAAGCTAAATCAGCATTGTTTCGGTAATGCTGACCAAAATTGAAACGAAGTTGATACTTGGGTTCAATAAAAGTTGTGTCTTTTTTGGCTTGTGCTACTAATGACCATGTCATTAATACTAAGAGACTTAAGGTAATTCTTTTCATTTCTAGGCAATCTCAATTAGACGACTGAGTTTTTTTCTTTTTTGGTTTAGAACCTTTATGAGATTTTTTTACTTCTCCCGTTTCTTTATAGTGCCTTATTATCTCACTTATTTGGTTTTTCTCATGTTCTTTCAATGGTCTTGAATCTACTTCAAAACCAACGCCATCTGGCTCTCGCACAATTCCCATAATTTATACTTTAAAGTATTTGTTAATCAAAAGAAAAAACCAACAAATAGTCGTCTGTTCACATCTAACAAATTTAACATGAACAGACCGTCAAATCCATTCGAATAATATTACATCAAGTAGTTTACCACTGACTTCTGATGCTCTAATAAATCATAATGCACCACTTTGCCCCAGAGCGGCTGGCCAATTCCAGTAACAATCTTAAAAACTTCTTGCGCTTGAAAGCCACCTATAATTTGGGTTATGAAACCAAAAGTTCCTAGCATTTCGCAATCTTCATTTTTAAAGGTTTCATCGCTAACCGGAAATATCTCAGAAAAGCTAACTCCACTCATGCCATTAAAGACTCCCACTTGGCCTTCAAATTTTCTAACTCCACCAAAAATTAAAGGAATACTGCACCTACTGCATACTTTATCAATGGCATATCTCGTGGATAGGTTATCAGTGCAATCAACAACTATGTGAAAATGAGATAATAATTGGCTTGCATTTTTGCTTGAAATGCGCTCATTAAAAGGCAACAAAACTGCCTTGGGATTTATAATTGCCAGTTTTTCTACTGCGGTTTCTGCTTTTAATCTTCCAATATCATTAATTCCAAAAAGCCCTTGTCTGTTGAGGTTAGAGAGATTAACAACATCGTCATCAAAAATGGAAATATGGCCAACGCCCATTTGCACTAAACTTAACAGTAATGGGCAACCCAGCCCCCCTGCCCCAACCATGGCTATGTTGGCATTCGCCAACATTTGTTGATGGCTTGTGGAGAAAGAGTCAATTTTCAATTGGTTGCTAAATCGTTCCATGCGCAGGCGGTGCATTTATATTTGCGGCTTACTTAAGCAAAGGTTAGTGAAAGTATTGGTATTAGGCAGCGGCGGTAGAGAACACGCTTTGGCACATAGTATTTCTAAAAGTCCGCTATGCGAAAGAGTATTTATTGCTCCTGGAAACGGCGGAACTGGTCAGGTTGGTGAAAACGTGGCTGTTAACCCTGAGAATTTTGAAGCAGTAAAGCTATTTGTAATAAACAATAAGATTGATTTTGTGGTTGTTGGCCCAGAAGCACCTTTGGTAGCTGGCATTTCAGATTTCTTTTCTAACGACAACGAGCTTAAACACATTCCGGTTTTTGGCCCTAAAAAGCTAGGTGCCATGCTTGAAGGAAGCAAGGCATTTGCCAAAACTTTCATGCAAAAACATGGAATACCAACCGCCAAATACGCTGAATTTAATGGTGAGCAGCTAGATGAAGCACACGCTTATCTGAGAGAACAAGGCGCACCAATTGTAATTAAAGCCGATGGTTTAGCTGCCGGAAAAGGCGTTAGAGTTTGCTTTACAAACGAAGAAGCAACTGAAGCCCTTAATGATATACTGGCCGACAAAATGTATGGCGAAGCGGGTGCAAGTGTGGTAATTGAAGAATTCTTAGAAGGCATTGAGCTTTCGGTTTTTGCCATTACTGACGGCAACACCTATACCCTGCTTCCAAACGCAAAAGATTACAAACGTGTGGGCGAAGGCGATACTGGTTTAAATACTGGTGGAATGGGTGCCATTTCTCCTGTTCCATTTGCCAGCCAAGAATTTATGGCGCACGTTACCAAAACCATTGTGGAGCCAACCATAAAAGGCTTAAAGAATGATGGAATAGACTATAAAGGTTTCTTATATTTTGGCCTTATGAAGGTTGGAGATGAGGCATTTGTTATTGAATATAATGCCCGCATGG
>JAGQWA010000134.1 GCA_020437725.1 Bacteroidota bacterium
GCATGTTCTTAAGCTAATTGGTTTTAGTCCCGTACGAGCTTTTTGATAGGGTACAAATTCATACTGTCCCAAAAAGTGTGTCCATGCAGTAAAAAATGGTTGCCTACAAGTGACTTTCTTACTAACGATACTGGAAACATACTTAAGATGCCGATCGCAGTTTGGTGCTATAAAGCGCCTTGCCATATAAATTCGATACGTAGACCAATAATTCAGACTAGGATATAGTGAAAATTTGAATACAGATAAAGTATATAAGATGGTTTTTAAAACAAGATAATTGTTAAACTGAAACTACTTCTTTGATAGGTGCTTCAGACGATTTAGAAGTCATCTGTTTGTTTTTGATAGAAATGGTTCTTACTGCGGGACCATTTTCTTTATACACAACCAATTTGTAACGGCCTTCGGCTAATTGATTGATTAATATTTCAAAATGATTCCAAGATTTAACTTGTTCGGTTAACTCCAATTTACCCCCTTTATAAAATTCTATTCTCATTGTGCATGTTTCTGTATTCAGTTAATTACAAACACTATTCAGAACAAGAAAACCCCCATTTACATTGTTAAATGGGGGTTCAATAATAATCTTAGTTCCTAAAATTGGAATAATGTCTTAGAATAAGCCTGATATGTTGCCCTTTTCGTCAATATCAATTGCTTCGGCTGAAGGGGTAGCAGGAAGGCCTGGCATACGCATCATTTCTCCTGTTATTGGAACCAAGAAACCTGCACCGGCTGCAATTTCAATTTCTCGAACTGTAAGGGTAAAGTCTCTCGGTCTGCCTAAAAGTGTAGGATCATCTGATAATGATTTTTGTGTTTTTGCTACACAAATTGGCAAATGGTCTAAACCAAGCTGTGCTATTCGCGAAAGATCTTTTTTGGCTTGGGAAGTGTACTCTACACGAGAAGCGCCGTAAACTTTAGTTGCTATTGCCTTAATTTTATCGGTAACTGTATCATTCCAATCATATATCGGGCTAAAGCCTGCTTGATTATTGTCAACTACTTTGGCAACTGCTTTAGCCAAATCAACTGCTCCATCACCGCCTTTTGCCCACACTTCAGCAACCTCAGCATTTACTCCCTTCTCGGCACATTTTGCTTTGATTAATGCAATTTCTTCTTCAGAATCTGTAAGAAACTTATTGATGGCTACAATAGGTGTTAGTCCAAATTGCTGAATATTTTCAATGTGTTTTTCCAGATTCTCAAGCCCCCTAGAAACAGCTTCTGGGTTTGGTTCTGATAGATTTTTTAGGTCGCCACTACCATGATATTTTAGAGCTTTAATTGTAGCAACAATTACTACAGCACTTGGAGCTAATCCTGCGCTTACACATTTTATATCTAAGAACTTTTCTGCACCAAGATCGGCACCAAAACCAGCTTCTGTAACAACATAAGGAGAAAGAGACATCCCCATTTTGGTGGCTACTACTGTGTTCGTTCCCTGAGCAATATTGGCAAATGGACCACCATGAATAATTGCGGGGGTCCCTTCAATTGTTTGAACCAAATTTGGCTTAATAGCATCTTTAAGAAGGGCTGTCATGGCTCCTTGTGCATTTAGGTCTTTTGCATAAACCGGCTTTTTATCATTTGTAAAGCCAATGAAAATATTGCCAATTCTCTCTTTTAAGTCTTGAAGATTTTTAGATAAACAAAGAATTGCCATGATTTCACTGGCGGCCGTAATGTCAAATCCACCTTCTCTTGGTACTCCTTGACCTAATCCGCCAAGTCCAATAACTACTTTTCTAAGTGATCGGTCGTTCATATCCATTACTCGTTTCCAAGCAATGGTCCGTGGGTCAATATCGAGCGAGTGTGTTTTGCTTTGAATATTATTGTCAATTAAGGCAGCCAAAAGATTATGTGCTTTTTCAACTGCTGAAAAATCGCCGGTAAAGTGGAGATTAATTTCCTCCATTGGTAAAACCTGACTCCAACCGCCACCTGCAGCGCCCCCTTTTATGCCAAACACCGGCCCTAGAGATGGTTCTCTTAAAACAACAGTAGTTTTTTTATTGATTTTATTTAGCCCTTGCGTTAATCCAATTGATATGGTTGTTTTTCCTTCGCCAGCAGGGGTTGGAGAAATAGCTGTAACAAGAATGAGCTTGTTTTGCCTTATTTTATTTTCATCAATTAATGTGAGCGGAAGTTTAGCCTTATTTCTTCCATACATTTCCATATCTTCTTCACCAATTCCGAGTTGAGAAGCAATTTCTTTTATGTGCTTAAGTTTAACGGATTGTGCAATGTCTATATCGGTCATACCTGCCTAGTTGATTTTTGGTTTGAAACAAATATAGACGCGAAATGTGAAGCTAAATGTAACACCAATGATTATTGGCATCTAAAAAGACGGTTTAAACAACTTGTGCAAACAAATCGTACTCCATAGCGTCTATAATTTTTGCGTTGTAGTAATTGCCAATCCTGAGATTTCGCTCATCTGATTTTAGGAGCACTTCGCAATCAACTTCTGGCGAATCGAACTCAGTTCTTCCAATGAAATAATCACCTTCTATGCGGTCAATTACCACCGGCAATTCTTTCCCTATCATTTTGGCGTTTATATCCATTGAAATATCGCGTTGCACTGCCATTAATATCGACTTTCGTTCTTCCTTTATTTCATCGGGAACATCATCAATCATTGTGTGTGAATGGGTATTCTCCTCGTGCGAATAGGTAAAAACGCCTAAGCGTTCAAAATTCTGTTCTTTAATGAATTCAACTAATTCATTAAAATCTTCTTCGGTTTCCCCCGGATGACCAACCAGCATGGTAGTACGAATGGCAATGCCTGGAACTTCTTTTCTGATTGAATTTAACAACTCAATTGTGCGCCTTTTTGAAATGCCACGACGCATAGCTTTTAGCATGTTATCGCTAATATGCTGCAAGGGCATGTCTAGGTAAAGACATATGTTTTCTCGTTCTTTAATAAGTGGTAAAATTTCCATTGGAAATTTTGAAGGGTAGGCATACTGAAGTCTTATCCATTTAATACCTTCTACTAAACTTAAGGCATCAAGAAGCTTATGAAGTGCTCTTTCTTTGTAAAGGTCAAGGCCATAGTAGGTTAAGTCTTGAGCAATTAAAATTAATTCAGTGGTTCCATTTTTGGCTAGTGTTTTGGCTTCTAACACCAATTGGTCAATAGATTTTGAGACGTGTTTTCCACGCATTATGGGTATGGCACAAAATGAACATGGCCTGTCGCAACCTTCAGCAATTTTTAAATAGGCATAGTGACTAGGTGTTGTGAGCTTGCGTTCGCCAAGAAGCTCATGCTTATAATTTACGCCTAAGTCTGTAACTATTTTATCTAGTTGACCTGTTCCATACCAGGCATCAACACCAGTTATTTCTTGTTTTAGTTCATTTTGAAAGCGTTCTGACAAGCAACCCATTACCACCACATTTTGAACCTGTCCTTGTTTTTTTGCTTCCACAAATTCAAGAATGGTATTTATGCTTTCTTCTTTAGCATTATCAATAAAACCACAAGTGTTTATGATAACAGTATCGTCAGCCTGTGCAGTTTCTTCGTGAACCACCAGAAGGTTATTGGCTTCTAACTGCCCCATAAGTTGTTCAGAGTCATAGGTGTTCTTTGAACAACCAAGAGTAACCATGTTTACTCTTGTTGGTTTGTTTGGATTTGCTTTCATAGACGATTAAGTAAAAAGAGATTTAATGAACTCTTCTTGGTGGAAAATCTTTAAATCGTCTTTGCCTTCGCCCAAACCAATGTATTTAATGGGAATTTGAAATTGATCTACAATTCCTAAAACAACTCCACCTTTGGCGGTACCGTCTAATTTGGTAAGCGCAATGGCGTTAATATCGGTTGCTTTAATAAACTGCTTAGCTTGTTCAATAGCATTTTGTCCAGTAGATGCATCTAACACAAGTAGTATTTCATCAGGTCCATCAGGAATTACCTTTTGAACCACTCTCTTAATTTTAGAGAGCTCGTTCATTAAGTTCACTTTGTTATGTAGGCGGCCAGCGGTATCAATAATACATACGTCAGCATTTTTGGCAGTTGCTGATTGAACTGAATCGTAAGCAACCGCAGCTGGATCGGCATTCATTCCGCGGCTTACAAATTCGCTATTAGTTCTTTGGGCCCAAATGCCAAGTTGGTCAACTGCAGCGGCTCTAAACGTATCGGCCGCGCCCAAAACTACTTTTTTGCCTTGCAATTGGTATTGATTGGCAATTTTTCCTATGGTGGTGGTTTTGCCAACTCCATTAACACCAACTACCATAATAACATAAGGACGGCCCTGGCGAGTGTCAAATTCTTTGAATTCGCGTTGCTTGTTTTCGGCAAGCATTTGCTGAATTTCTTCGTAAAGAATCAAATTTAGCTCTTCAGTTCCAAGGTACTTGTCTTTGGCAACTCTGGCCTCGAGCCTATTAATAATTTTAATGGTGGTGTCTAAACCAACGTCGGCACTAACAAGGGCTTCTTCAATATCATCAAGCTCAAGTGCTGAAACCTTGCTTTTTCCAACTAGGGCTTTACTGAGTTTAGAGAAAAAGCCTGTTCTGGTTTTGTCTAAAGTTGAGTCTAGCGTTGGTTTACCTTCGCTAGTAGTTTCTTTTTTCTTCTTAAGAAAGTCGAAAAGCGCCATTTGCCTATTGTTTTAACAAAAAAAGCTTCCCAAAAGATTGAGAAGCTTTTTTCATTTATTTTTAATAAAAGACTAGTCTTTTAAAAAGTCGTTAACATTGTCTTTAGACACCATTTCTTCTCTAAATGTATAGGCGCCTGTTTTAGGTGATTTGATTGTTTTAATCACCTTAACCATGTTTCTTTTGGTTTTATCTTGAAGAGTTGCAACCGTTTTCTTAGCCATTTCTCAATTATTTAATTTCCTTGTGAAGGGTATATTTTCTTAAAATTGGATTGTATTTTTTAAGCTCCAATCGGCTTGTGGTGTTCTTCTTGTTTTTAGTAGTAATGTAGCGGCTAGTTCCTGGCATTCCAGAATCTTTGTGCTCTGTACATTCAAGAATTACTTGTACGCGGTTTCCTTTCTTGGCCATCTTTCTAAGTCTATATTAGTTTAACTCCGTCGCGTTTTTCAACTTCTCTAACGTAGCTGTAAATACCTTTTTTATTGATTGTTCTAATAGCAGAAGCCGATACTTTTAAAGTAACGGTTTTGTCTAGTTCTGGTATATAGAACTTTTTAGTTTGCAAGTTTGGGTAAAACCTGCGCTTCGTTTTATGGTTAGAGTGAGAAACATGATTTCCCACTAATGCTTTTTTTCCTGTAAGTTGACAAACTCTTGACATTGGTCGAAATTTTTCGAGCCGCAAATATGCGACTATTCTATGTTATGGCAAAAGGTATTTTCAAAAATTATTCATTAGGTTCAGGCTTAGCCCAATCTTTTCTTTCTTTTTTGCCTAAAGGAGCCAAATAATGTTTTGGATGCGCTTGAATATCCTTGGCGAGTTTTTCTAATTCTCTTATGGTGGCGTCTAAATTATTGTATACTGTAGGGTCGTTTAATAATTGTCCTAAAGTACCTTCTCCATTGTCTAATGCAAGTAAAATACCTTGCAAACTGGCAACCGCAGCTTTAACGTCTTCAACGGTTGATTTGATTGGCGTGTTGCGTAAACTATCGCTAATGGCATTTACGTTTTCAACCGTACTCGATAGTTTCCCAGAAGTTTCTTTAACAGATGAAGATGCCGATTTAAAATCGCTCATTATTCCCCCAAGGTTATCAGAAGTTCGTTGAATAAGGCCTCCTAAACTTTCTGAAGTGTTCTTAATATTTTTAATTGAAATCTTTATATCATCTTGAGTTTCATTGTCTAAGGTTTTGCCCAAATTGGCTATGGTGGTTTTTAGGCTATTGGTAATTTCTTCTAATTCGCCAGCTGTTTTTTCAAGTTTGGGCATTAGGCCGTAGTCAATGGTGCTTTTAAGTTGGTCATCGTCAACTACAAATTCTGGAGAATTTGAAGGCACAATTTCTATAGCTTTTGATGCCATTATTGGGCTGATGATTTTAGCTACAGAGCCCTTGGGAATTTTAGCTTCGGGGGTAACCGACATTGAAACGATGAAATAAGGCTTGCTTTTTTCATCGTATTGTCGCGTTTTTCCAATTACTTTACCAATTTGGTCGCCATAATAGAGTACTGCATTGCCGGGGGCTAACCCAGATAGGTTTTCGTATTTCGCGGTAAGCGTAATATTATTTGCAAACAAATCACGCCCTTTTAAGTAGTTAAATCCTACTATTAAAACGGCTATTGCAAAAGTGGCAAAAACGCCAACTTTAAATTCATCAGATAATTTCACTCGATGATTCTTAAAATTTCAAAGGTAATGTGTTTGAAGAGCCTTTTTTGCTCAATTAATCAGAAGACTTTGATTTAGACTCCATACTCGCCTTATAATCAACAAACGCACTAAAAATGCCCGAAGCAATATTTTTCTGTCCGTGGTCAGATGTTAAATGAGTTCGTTCGTCGGAATTAGTTAAGTATCCTGTTTCTATTAAAACAGCGGGCATGGTAGTTTTCCATAACACCACAAATCCGGCTTGTTTAACGCCTCTATTTCTTCGGTTTGAATGATCTTTTAGTTTTGTTTGAATTTTAGACGCCAATTCTAAACTCTGTTCAATGTATTCGCTTTGAAACAACTCGAAAACTATGTGAGAAGCAGGGTCATTGGGGTTAAATCCGTCGTATTTTTCTTGGTATCCGTCTTCTTCAAGAATAACTTCATTTTCTCTTTTGGTGGTTTCGGCAATTTCTTGCTCTTCTTTACGTGCATTTAGGTTTTTGCCAACCACATGGGTTCCCATGGCATAAGATTCTGTTCCATAAACGGTAACATTGTCATTAGCGTTTACATGAATAGAAAAGAAAATATCGGCATTATTTCTATTAGCTATTGAAGCACGTTCCCAAAGTTCAACATATTTATCTTCTTCTCTGGTATAAATAACCTTTACATTTTTGAAAGAGTCAGTTATCATTTTACCTAATTGTTTGGCAATGTTTAGTGCAATGGTTTTTTCGTGATTACTGCCAGAAACGCAACCAGGGTCTCTGCCGCCGTGGCCAGCGTCTATTACTACGGTTTTAATTGTAAACACGTCGTTGTCGTTATTAAGCTTTGAAAACGACATAAGCAACAACCCCAAAGCAGTAATAAACATGATAAAAGCTACTCGAGCCAGATAACTTGAGATTTTTACACGGAGTTTGACAAAAGGGTCACCATTCGTAATACAAAATTAACGCAACGCAAAGCTATTGAACACTTCTAAACTCTTAGTCTGCCTAATCTTAACACACTGTTTACTAGTAATTTCTAGCATTAACAACGGTGTGTGCGCTCAAAAAACAGACTCAACGTCTAGTGTGGAAAGCTCAATTGCACCAAAAACAGACTCATTTAAAACAGACACTAGCCGTATTAATGTGTCGTTACCCATTAGCAAAAGTGCGCTTAAAGAAGAAGTGAAGTGTTCTGCCAGAGATTCAATAGTATATGATATTCTGAACAAAATGGTGCTATTATATGGTGCAGTGGTTATTGATTATGGCGATTTGCACTTGGAATCTGAAATTGTTTATTTCGATTATAGCAAGAACACCATTAAAGCGCTGGGAAAAAAAGATTCGCTGGGTAATAAAATTGGCTACCCAAAAATTGTTGATAAGGGGAGAGAGTTTGCGGGTGATAGCATGTTATATAATGTAGAGTCTAGCAAAGGCAAAATTTACAATCTAAAACTTCAAGAAGGTAATGGGTACATACACGTAGATCAGTCTAAAAAAATGCCTGATGACGTGCTTTATGCCCAAGATGCCAAATACTCTACTTGCGATGCCGACCAGCCACATTTCTGGATGCACATGAGCAAGGCTAAAATTATCCCGAATGATAAGGTAGTAACCGGCCCTGCTTATCTAATGATTGAAGATGTTCCTTTCTATTTTGCTGCTTTGCCATTTGGGTATTTTCCAACCAATTTTCAAAAAGCAAAAAGCGGAATTCTATTTCCAAAATATGGCTTTACGCCTAGAAAGGGATACAATCTAAGCGAAGGCGGATACTATTTTGCCATTAGCGACCAGTTTGATCTGGCCGTAACTGGTGATGTTTTTAGTTTTGGTTATTGGGGTGTGGATGTGCGACCACGCTACAACGTGCGTTACAA
>JAGQWA010000135.1 GCA_020437725.1 Bacteroidota bacterium
GCTTAACCCAAGAACAAGTGGTAAGTTTAGAAACCAATGGCCAGCTACAAGTAGAATTAGAAGATGAGCCTTTTGTTTTAAGTGTTGATGACGTTGAAATTGTAAGCAAAGACATTCCAGGTTGGGAAGTAGCATCAAACGCGGGCATTGTGGTAGCGCTTGATACACAGTTGAACAATGAATTAAAAAACGAAGGATTAGCTAGAGAACTCGTAAACAGAATTCAAAATATTAGAAAAAACAGCCAATTTGAAGTTACAGATAAAATCAATATAGCATTAGAGTTCATTGATGAATTACAAGATGTGGTGACAAGCCATAAGAATTATATTTGCGAGGAGACTTTGGCTAAAAATCTTGAGCTTACCAACAACGAATTAGCCAATGCAATTGAACTTGATTTAGATGGAGTGTTAGTAAAAATTCAAGTAGAAAAAATTTAGTTTAAACCCAATGGAAAAGTTAAGATATTCTGACTCAGAGCTAGAAGAATTTAGAGCCCTAATAAACAACAAATTAGAAAAGGCTAAAAAAGAGCTAAAAACACTTCAAGAGTCGTTAATTGACCAAATTCACGGCGCAGGCGATGCTCCAGGTGGGCAAAAATTAATGGAAGAAGCGGCAGATGTAAGTGAGCGTGAGCAAAACAGCCAACTTGCTGCCCGCCAGCAAAAGTTTATTACCAACTTAGAGAATGCTTTAATTCGTATAGAAAATAAAACATACGGCATTTGTAAAGTAACAGGAAAGCTTATTGCCAAAGAGCGCTTAAGAGCGGTGCCGCATACAACCATGAGTATCGAAGCTAAGAATAACCAATAATTAACTTGGTTTGAACAAACGCGCCCTGTGGCCCATTCTCACTATTTTCCTAATTCTAATTGCCGACCAATGGCTAAAGATTTGGGTAAAAACCAATATGTCATACTCATCGCATATACCCATAATTGGCAATTGGTTTAGGCTGCATTTTGTTGAAAACAACGGGTTTGCTTTTGGTACTGAACTTAACTTTAAATATGGTAAGCTAGTGCTTAGCCTTTTTAGGTTAGTGGCAGTTTTAGGTATATCTGTTTATGTAGTTAGCCTAATAAGAAACAAAGGCAAACACAAAACAAGATTAGGCTATGTAATAATGGTTGCTTTGGTTTTGGCAGGTGCCATTGGCAACATAATAGATAGTACTTTTTATGGATTAATCTTTTCTCATGCAGGTTTTCATAGCATGGGCATGGCTACAATGTTTCCACCAGAAGGTGGGTATGCAGGCCTATTTCATGGCCAAGTAGTAGATATGTTTCATGTTTCGCTTTACGAAGGCTACTTTCCAGACTGGGTACCCTTTAAAGGCGGTGATTATTTTGAATTTTTTAGACCGGTGTTCAACATAGCCGATGTTTCAATTTCAACAGGTGTGGTAGGCATTCTACTTTTCTTTAGAGGCGAACTTAAATCGTTTAAATAGCCTTCAAATCCTTTTAAATTTAGTGTAGCGTTGGTGTAAATTGTACTTTAGCCAAGTTTCAATTTAACCAGTATGGCAAGAGATAAAAAGCTGTTTTTGCTTGATGCAATGGCACTTATTTTCAGATCGTATTATGCGTTTATCAATAACCCAAGAATCACATCGCAGGGCCAAAATACATCGGCGCTTTATGGGTTTACGGTAACCCTTTTAGACATTATAAATAAGGAGAAGCCTACGCATTTGGCAGTTTGCACAGATGTTAGCGGCCATACGTTTCGGCACAAGGTTTTTCCAGAATACAAAGCCGGAAGACAAGAAACACCAGAAGACATTAAGGCTGCAATTCCCATGATGTATGAGTTGCTTAAGGCCATGAATATTCCATTGCTTGGAATGCAAGACTGGGAAGCTGACGACATTGTGGGCACCATTGCCAAAAAAGCCGCACGGGATAACTTCGATGTGTATATGATGACCCCTGACAAGGATTTTGCCCAATTGGTAGAAGACCATATTTTTCACTATAAACCCGCAAGACCACCTAAACCTGCTGAAGTTCTTGGAGTAGAAGAAACGCTTAAGTATTGGGAAATAAAACGAATTGACCAAGTAATTGATATTCTTGGTTTAATGGGAGATAAGGTTGATAATATTCCTGGAATTCCAGGCATTGGCGAAAAAACAGCTATTAAGCTGCTAAGGCAATACGATACGGTTGAAAACCTGCTTGACCATGCCCATGAGCTTAAAGGCAAGCAGCGCGAAAATGTTGAAAACAACAAAGAACAAGCCCTACTTTCTAAGCAATTAGCAACCATAAATCTTGAATGCCCAATTGAATATGCACCAGATAGTTATGTGCTAGAAAATTACCTTACAGAAGAACTAAGAGAGCTTTTTAGCAAATATGAATTTAGAACACTAGGCCGCAGATTATTCGGAGAAGAATTTCAGGTTCAAGGCAAGAAAGTAAGTCCTGAGCTTAGTCAAATGAATCTTTTTGACGGAGATGAAGCCATTGCTGACTTACCTGCCACTTCAACCCTAAAAACCATTAAAGATGTAGAACATAGCTACAAAATGGTTTCTACCGAAAAGGAAATTGCCGAGCTAGTGGCCATTCTAGAAAAAGAATCAGAATTCGCTTTTGATACTGAAACATCAAGTCTAGATCCATTAACCTGCGAAATTGTTGGAATGTCTTTTTCAACCCAACCAGGTAATGGCTGGTATGTGCCAATTAATGAGGAACAAGAAGGTTGGCAAAACACCATAAATGCATTCAAATCGGTTCTTCAAGACCCTGCTAAAACCATTGTTGGGCAAAATATTAAGTACGACATTCAGGTAATGCGCCAAAAAGGGGTGTTTATTAATGCCAAGCTTTTTGATACCATGTTGGCTCATTACATAATTGACCCAGATGGACGACATGGAATGGATTTACTGGCCCAAACCTATTTGTCTTATTCACCAGTTTCTATTGAAACACTAATAGGTAAAAAGGGCAAAAACCAAGGCAGCATGAAAGACTTAGTGCCAGAGCAAATAAGCGATTATGCCGCCGAAGACGCCGATATTACCCTTCAACTTAAACAAAAATTTGCGCCTGAATTGCCTGAAAGAAATGGCCAAAAAGTGTTTGAAGAAGTTGAATGCCCGCTGATTTATGTGCTTGCTGATATGGAGCTTGAAGGAATTAATCTCGACACCGATTTTCTAACCAATTATTCGGAAGAGCTGCAAAAGGAAACAGCCACCGAAATGGAAAAAGTGTTTGAGCTTGCTGGGCAAGAATTTAATTTGAACAGCCCTAAACAGTTGGGCGAAGTATTATTTGAAAATTTAAGGTTAGATCCTAAAGCCAAAAAAACCAAAACAGGCCAATACAAAACAGACGAGCCAACCCTGCAAAAGTTGAGCGCTAGCCACCAGATTGTGCAACATATTCTTGATTATAGGCAGTTAACCAAGCTAAAGTCAACATATGTAGATGCGTTGCCGAGCATGGTAAACCCTAAAACAAGCAGAATTCACTCTACTTTTAACCAAGCAGTTGCGGCTACCGGAAGGTTAAGTTCAGATAAACCCAATTTGCAGAACATTCCCATACGAAGCCAAAAAGGCCGGCAGGTTAGAGCTGCTTTCATTCCTAGAGACAACGAGCACGAAATACTTTCAGCAGATTATAGCCAGGTTGAATTGCGAATAGTTGCAAGCATTAGTGGCGACGAAGCCATGATTGAAGCTTTTAACGCAGGACATGATATTCATACCGCCACCGCCGCACGTGTTTATGGAATTGGTCTTGATGAAGTTACCCGAGATCAACGTTCAAGTGCAAAAGCGGTGAATTTTGGTATTGTTTATGGCCAAGGCGCTTTTGGATTAGCTGATAATTTGGGCATAAAACGTACCGATGCCAAAGAGATTATTGATCAATATTTTGAAAAATACTCGGGTTTAAAAGATTATATGAACAACATAAAGCAGTTTGCGCGAGAGCATGGATATGTTGAAACTCTTACGGGTAGAAGGCGTTATTTGCGCGACATTAACTCGGCTAACTTTACAGTTAAAGGTTTTGCCGAGCGAAACGCTGTAAACTCTCCTATACAAGGCACAGCGGCCGATCTCATTAAAATAGCCATGATAAATATTCATGCAGAAATGAAACGTCGCCAATTAAAATCAAGAATGATTTTGCAAGTGCATGACGAACTTTTGTTTGATGTTCACAAATCTGAGAAAGATGAAATGAAAGAACTTGTTACTTCATTAATGAGCCAAGCCATGACCCTAAAAGTGCCATTACTTGCAGAAGCCAGTTATGGTAAAAACTGGCTCGAAGCACACTAAACTTAAGCAACGTGAACGCCAACTGATTTGGCTTCGAGCTTATTAATTATTTGGGTTTTGAAATAGGAAACCAAATCAGCACTCATGTATTTAACCGGTGCTGGTTGGTGCGGGATAAAAATGATTTCTTGCAAGCCCTTTTCAACCCAACCAACTAATTCATCAATCCATAAGTCAATGCGCTGATAATCTGATTTATGCAGTTTATTTCCACCAAATCTTATAAAGGCAACCGGCGTAGTTTGTGCTTGGTGCAATAAATCTCTTCGGCCGGGAGTGTCAGAATGAATAAGCGGAATATTTAAATTATAACAAATGGTGAAAAGCCGTTTAAATGATGATTTGCTTTCAAAAAAACCTTCATGCCTAGCTTCTAAAGCCAGCTTAAAATCTTCTGGAATTTGCTTTAATAATTCTTCAAGCGCATCTAATTTATCGGGGCCAAATTTTGGAGGAAGTTGTAAAAATGAATGACCTAGATTTTGCCCTAGCTGACCAATGAATTCAGCAAAATCAAGCAAATCGTCAATGCTTTCAGTTTCACCAAAATTTCTTCTATGAGAAATGTATTGTGGCAGCTTTGGAAAGAAGGTAAAGTCAGCATCAACTGAATTTAGCCAGGAATCAAGTGTTTTTTGATTGGGTTTACCATAACGAGTGGTGTTTAGTTCAATGCAATTGAAAATCTTAGCATACTCGGCTAAATATCTTTCAGAAGATGTTCCTGCGGGATACACTTTTCCCACAAAAGATTTATCTGCCCAATTGGGGCAGCCAGCATAAATGTTAAGAGAAGAATTACTGTTATTCTTTAAACCAAGATCATTGAATTCGTACCCTATGGGCAGGGTATAATCTATCGAATTCGGATCGTCCACATATCCAAATTTCATAGTTAGTAAGTAAAATCTATTGTTTGCCGCAAACGAAAGTATGCAATAAAAGGCAGTCTAATAACTTCCTATACCAACCAACTAGGCTTAAAAAATGAAATGAAGAAAGGAAATTGTTTCAGCTCTACTCTTCGTCGCCAAATTCACTGCCATCAATTGGCAGGCCTTGGTCAGCTGCAGGTTGTGTAGGAACAACAGTGTTTTGAGCAGGGTCGGCTACTTTAGGTGCGTCGCTATTGGAATTGCCACCATTTGTTGGAATAGCAATGTTAGATAGTAAAACCAAACCAAGCACTACGGCACCCACAGTCCATGTAGCTTTTTCAATAAAGTCAACACTTTTTTTGGCACCAATAAGATTGGTAACACTGCCGCCACCAAATTGAGAAGAAAGGCCGCCACCTTTAGGGTTTTGAACCAAAATAATAGCCCATAGTACTAGGCAAGCCAAAATGATAATTCCGATAATTAGGTACATATTCTTAGTTTGTTTTCTTTTCTAGCTCTGCAATTTGCCGCGCAAAATAACTACTTTTTGTTGGATCTTTCAATTGCAATTTTTGGTACATGGCAATTGCATCGTTAATGCGATTTTGCTTAATAAATATCTTGGCCAAAGTTTCGCTCACCAAATTATCGTCTTGCAGCAAACTTTCTTCAAAATTCTGCTCTTGAATGGTTTGGCTACGCGGTGAAATTTTTGGGTTAGACACCAAAAATTCATCAATTAAATCAAAGGCTGATTTGGCCTTGCTTTCCTTAAACTCATCTTCAATATTGTATTCAGAATGAATTGCTGCTGGTTCATTAACCGGTTTAGATGTCTTAGCCAGGGCTTCTTCAATTTCTTGCAATACAGTGTAAAGCTTGCCACGATTGTTTATGTGTAGAGCTGAATGTTTTAGCCCATCTGAAAAATGTATAGAATCATTTTTCTTTAAAATGGCCAGTTTGGCCCAATGTAGAGAGGCGGCGTAAGGATACTTTTTCAATAAGGCATCAACCGTATCTTCCAACTCTATTGAAGCATTGAATTGGTAATTACCAGCAATTAATTGTTGAAATAGCTCATCAACTTCTCTCATTACCAATCGTTTACTGTGGCATTAAAAAAGTCAGTTAGAATTTGGTCTATCACTTCTTCGTTCAATTGGTCTTGAATAGAAGTAAACTCATCACTTGCATCAAAGTCAGTTACTGCTTGAAAAGTATTTTCAATGTCCTTACCTTCTTCAACTTTGTTTACAAACTTTAGCTTAACCGCCATGGTTAATCTGGTTTTAGCTGGTTCGTCGCCTTTTACGGCCAAGAAAGAAGTGGCGTATCTAGTAATAAAGCCTGTTACTTCTACATCAGCTTCATCTTTTACAATTGATAATTGTGTTTCGCTTAAAAACTTATCTCTAAGCGATTCGGTAAAGGTTTGAGCTAACTGTGGGTCAACTATTTCAGCCTTGTTTTCAATAAAGCCAATATTTATGGTTTTAGCATTAATGCTAGAGCCACTAAATGAATAAATGCCGCAGCCAATAAGCGCCGCGCTGCCCAATAAAAGCAGCAGGAAAATGTAAAATTTAGAAATTCTCAAGGTTAAACTCTTTGATTTTCCTGTACAAGGTGCGTTCCGAAATTCCAAGTTCTTCTGCGGCAGTTTTTCTTTTTCCATGGTGTTTAGAAAGTGCGCGCTTAATCATTTCCTTCTCTTGGTCGTGTAGCGAAAGGTTTTCTATACTTACTTCGGCATCTTGTTCCATTTCTTCGTGCTGCACAAAATCTTCGTGCACATTGCCTGCCGCCAGTAATCTATTAATATCATTGGTTGGTGGGGTAGATGGTGTGTAGCCTTGGCCAGACATCATTCCATAAACCATGGTCTTTAAATCGGCCACATCTTTTCTTATTTCAAATAAGAATTTGTACATCAATTCGCGCTCATCAAAATTATTAGATGCTCGGTTTGATGGGTCTGAGACCGGTGTTATTTGACGCACTTGTTCTTCGGGCAAATGGTTTAGTAGAATTTGGGTGTTTATGGTTCTTTCGGTTTCAAGAATTGAAACCTGTTCTACTATGTTTTTGAGCTGGCGGATATTACCTGGCCATGAATATTCCTTTACAAGGTTTTCGGCATCTGGTGTTAGCTCAATTGGCGGAACCCGGTATTGGTCTGAAAAGTCATAGGCGAACTTCATGAACAACATGGGAATGTCTTCTTTCCGTTCTCTTAGCGATGGAATTTTTATGGTAACAGAGCTTAAGCGGTAGTAAAGATCTTCTCTAAACTTACCGTTATTAGCCCTTTGCAAAAGGTCTTTATTGGTGGCTGCAATTACCCTTACATCGGTCTTTTGCACTTTAGAAGAGCCCACTTTAATGAACTCGCCATTTTCTAAAACCCTTAGTAATCTTGCTTGTGTATCAAGCGGCAGTTCACCTATTTCATCAAGGAAAATAGTGCCATTGTTGGCTGTTTCAAAATAGCCTTTACGCGTATCATGCGCTGATGTAAAAGCTCCTTTTTCGTGCCCGAATAACTCAGAATCAATGGTTCCTGAAGGAATTGCCCCTGAGTTAACCGCGATAATTTGCGCGTGTTTTCTTTTTGAAAGTGAGTGGATTATTTTGGAGAAAGCCTCTTTACCTACACCGCTTTCACCTAGAATTAGCACAGTAATATCTGTAGGCGCCACTTTAATGGCCATTTCAATGGCTCGGTTAAGCAGCGGCGAGTTTCCAACTATTTCAAAACGGTTTTTAACCGATTGTATTTGTTGTTGATCTATCATAATTTATTCAACAATATCGCCCATTAATGTGGCGCTTGTACAAGCTCTAACTTTAACCATTACATAATCGCCAGGTTTATGTCCTTTTTTAGGGAACACTATCATTTTATTTTGGCTGTTTCGGCCTTTTTGTTCTTGGTCAGATTTTTTAGAATCGCCTTCAACCAACACTTCGAAAGTTTTGCCAATGTCTCGTT
>JAGQWA010000136.1 GCA_020437725.1 Bacteroidota bacterium
GGTTTGGTAATTATCTGAAAATAATTTTCCGTTGTGGTCAATAATTTTCCATGTAAAGTCAGTTTTTACTGCTGAAAATTGGTTTTTGTATGTAGCCACTTCTTTAAAAATGGTGTCGGTGATTGGTTTGCCTGTATAGTCAATAAAAGTCCACCCTTGTTTGTTTTTTACTGGAATTCTGTTTTCGGCGTGCGGTAAAATATCTCGGTAAACGGGTTTAATAATGAGTTTGCCTGTTGTATCAATAATTCCATATCTAGGTTGGCGACTAAAGGTTTTGAAATAGCAAACATCACCTTGCTTTATTCTTTCAATTCGTTCAAATTCAGGCTCTATAACATATTCACCTTCTAGGTTAATTACACCCCATTTGTCATTTAGAATAATAATGGCGCGGTCTTGCTCAAAGGGTTGAATAAAATCGAATTTGGGTTCAACAACCACATTGCCAAAAGAATCAACTATTCCCCATTTGGCTCGTTCAATTTTAATGTATCCATCACTGGCAGAGTTTCTACTTAATGATGTAAGGCCAAATTGCTTCCTAAAATTGTCTTTAGATTTTATGTTGTAAGGATAATTGGCTTGGGTAGAAGTGCCAATATACCCGCCCTTGGCAACACGTGCACGTCCGTTTTGCAAACTGTCAATAAAAGAATATGCAGTTCCGTCGTGCTTTTTTCCTGGTTGCAAAACATGAAACTCTCCAATGGCGGTAATTCCCCAAATAAACTGATCTGTATTGGAGGCGGCCGCAGTTTTGTCGAATAACCAGTAATTATCTGCAACCAACATGGCTCCGTCTGCGCTAGCAAGACCATAGCGTGTTCGTGGTAAATACATGCCATCTAGCACACTCACTTCTTCTTCAATGTCTTTTACTTCTCTATAGAGTATGGTTCTGTTATTATCTAAAAACTGTAGGCTTAAAAATCGTGGCGAAATTCTAAATCGGCCACTGGTGTCTCTAAAACCCCATTTATTGTCTAGGTCTGCAGGCCCTCTTGCATTTACCCAACCTTCTGGAATGGCGGCAAGTGGCCTTGGGGGCGGAGGCACAAAGTCTGGCTCTTCTGTTGGTTTGCTCGAAAGGTAAATGGTGCGCACATTTCTGTAGCTATACTGGTCGGTTACATTCCAATTATCATCAAACTCAAACAACCTTGCTCCGTTGCTACTTGTGGTTTTCACCATGTTAGGAAACACCTTAATCTTAACGTACTGGCCTTCGGGAATTACCCTTTTTCCCTGTGCTGTATAAAGTGTTTTAGAAGATCCGCGAATGGTTAAGAAAAGTCCTTGTTCGTTCAGGTAAATATTATTGAACTGGTTTGGGATAACGGTTTTTCCTGCTTGGTTTAGAACACCCATTTTATCTGTGGTATCAGTAACCAAAAAGCAGTTGTTTACGAATCTAACATCGCTATAAATAGGCTCAATTACCATTTTTGGTTCCTTGGTTACCACTCCAAAATATTCGCCTGATCTAATTAACAGCCCGCCAGTAATTAAACTTGAGAAATAGTTACATGGTGGAACTTTAACAGAATTGCCTGTTCTAGCATTAAAAATGATGGCTTTGGTATAAGTGTTTAGATAGAATAGGTCGTCTCCAAGGTTTTGGTAATCATACCATTCAGGTTCGCAAATGGTTCCAGTTTCCAAATGTGATAGGCCAACACGGTTGTTCTTCGTAATAACGGCAATTGGCCATTCTGAAAATGAAGTGCTAAACTCCAACCCCGTAAAACGAATATTTCCTTTGTTATCAAGAATATACATAGTATCGCCACGCAATGCTTTGTAATGCGTTTGTCTAAACGGATGAATGTAATTGTAGCGAACTTTAGTAAGTAGCTGACCTTCAGTATTCATAAGCCCTTTTTCTAAACCTTTGCTTACTATAAACTGGCCACTTGGAGTACACGAAATGGCAGTCCAGTTAGGTTCAACAATGGTTTTTTGATGTTGGTTTATTACGCCCCATTTCTCGCCAAAAAGCACAGCAAATGCACTATCGTGAAACACGTGCACATCGGCCAAATTGGGCGGAAAGAAAGTGGTGCCATTTGGATGTGCCAAACCAATTTGGTTGTTGAGGGTTACTTCGGTCCATTGGCTGTTTTCAAATGCCTGAGCGGCTTGGTATTTAATGGGTATAACCACTTGCCCGGTATAGTCTATAAATCCCCAATTGCCATTTTGGCTAACAGGCAATAGTTGCCCGCTAACCAAATGGCTTATAAACAAGAGTAATATGCTAAGAATCAGTTTCATAAGCTTTAAAACCCTAAAGAATTTACAGTTGAGCAATTACGTTTTCAAGTTGCGATAAATCATCAATACTTACCAATTTATCAATTGACAAGTCATCCTTTTGAGATGCTGCAAAATCATTAAGCGCCTGGCCAGAGATTATGCCAATTTCATCGTTCGGAAAAACCAGAATTAAAGCGTTTTTATCAGCTGTTGCAAATCTTAGTTCCGCAGAACCTGCTTTCATGTCTTTTTGACGAACTATGCCTTTTTCGCCTTTAAATTCTCTTACCAAATAAACTTTTGCGTTGGCACCAGGAGCACCTTTCTCATTTAAGCGGCAGTATTTAACCACGGCATTGGTATTGGCATAAAAACAATCCCAGTTATAGGTTCCAAAACCACTTAATTGAAACTGGCGCGTAACCTTAAAGCCATTGAGCGATGCTACTTTAATATCGTAGTTGGCACGCTGCATTTGTGCTTGTCTTACTTTGGCTTGCTCATAAACGGCAATGGCTTCGTTTAAGGCTTCGCCGGTAAGAACTGGAATTATATAAGAAGTAAGTTGTTCGCCATTAGTGGTACTTGCCAGCGTAATGTTTACACCAATTTGGCTGTTGGTATTTACTACATCATAATTTAAAACGGAATATTGGCCTTTGTTAAACCATTCTTTCGAAAACGGATCGTTGCTAGCTAATTCTCCACCATACTGCCAAAAAGAACCTTTAAAGGCCCTTAAAGCAGGATCTTCAAATTCAAGTTCAATTACATTACCCTCTAGCGGTTGTTTAACGGGAGTTGGTTCAGGAATTTCTCTTATAATCTTGTTTTCAATTCTGGTAATTGAATGCTTTTTAATCATTCTATTCCATTTTCCTTCAATGGTGTCCATTTGGTAAAAATTCACGCCCATGTCGTCGTCAAGTCTAGATGGCATGTTGAATTGCATGCTTTTACCTTTAGCAAATTCTATTGGTTTGCCTTTGTACGAACCATTTATTTGAAACATACCTGCGGTTACAAGGTTGCCTTCTTCTTCGCCTTCAGAATGGTCCATGTTAATTCCACTGGCCAAAACCTGGCCTGGATGGTGAATTTCATTAAATTCAATATCAACCACATCATTTATTGGGTTTCCATTTTCATCAACAAAACATCTGGCTGGTATGGCTATAGTGGTTCCATAGTCAGTTGTAATGGTTGTATCACTTTTTGTGTTTATCGAATATTGGTCATTTGAAAGCTTAACATCTTTGAAAGGTTCGTCTTTCCAAGCCACCTTTGCCGAATCTATGGTTTGGCATTGGGTAAAAAATAGGGTGGTAATTAGCAGTAATACAGCCCTTAATCCTATACGAGTTTTTAGAAGAAACATCATTTTAGTTTTAAATTGTTTTCACTTTAATGCCACTAAGCCTAAAAGGTAACCCTGAAATTGAAAAAAATATCGAATTGCCATTAATGATTGATATAAACGCACTAACCATCTTAGATAATATTCCGGCCTTGGTTTTTGTAAAGAACGAAAGGTTTGAGTATGTGTACATACGCGATGGAATTGGTGCAAACAGAGCGCTAAAATCAACTGATTATTTAGGCCATACCGACTTTGATATTTTCCCAGAAGAAATGGCCAAACAGCACAACGAACTTGATAAAAGGGTATTAGAAACCAACCAATTGGTAGAGCAACCCATGTTTGAATATAGAAACGATGCAGGTGAAAAATTCTATTTCAAAACCGTTAAAAAGCCCATTCAATTAGAAAATGGAAAGGGAATTTTAGGACTTGTATTTGACGTAAAAAACGAATGGGAGATAACCCAGCAAAAGCTTGAAGCCGAAAAATTTGAAGTCATTATCTCTAGAATCACAAGCAAGCTAGTGGGGCTTGAGTCTGAAGATAGTTTGTATTCAGTTTTTATGGCTAATGCTTTTGATGAGCTTAACCTTGAAGATTGTGTTTTGTACAAGGCCGATATAGAAAAAGAAGAGCTCTATCAAGTTGCTGCATATGGCTCAGGAAAATCAGATGGAAAACGCATTATCGCACCCAAAAGATACAGTTTTAGCAAAGGCGTAGTGGGCAGAGCCGCTAGAACTGGGCTGCCGCAATTGGTGTATAACACTAGTCATGATGACGAATACGTTGTTGATGATCATTCTAGATTAAGTGAATTAGCTGTTCCTATTTTCATTAATGGGCAACTAATGGGAATTCTAGATTCTGAGCATAGTCAAGTTGGATTTTATACCCCTTTTCACCAACTCGTTTTCGAAACCTGTGGAAATATTCTTTTTACAAAGCTGAATCAAATCCAAGCATTTAAAAAAGTAAAAACCACCGAGCATTATTTAAACGAAATACTTGAAAGCCCAAAAGACTTGGTGGTGTTTTCTTTAGATACACAGTATCAATACAAAGCTTTTAACCAAAACCATAAAAACATTATGGCTGCCATTTGGAATAAACAAATTGAAATTGGCCAGAATATGCTCGCGTATATCACTAACGAAAAAGATAGAGAAAAGGCTAAGGAAAATTTTGATAGGGCCTTGGCTGGCGAAGAATTTACGCTGGTTGAAGAGTATGGAGACAAGAAACTACAACGAAATTTTTACAAAGATTTTTATTCTCCGCAACGCAACGAAGACGGTGAAGTAATTGGCCTAACAGTTTTTGTAAGAGATGTTTCAGTAGAAATGCTCTACAAAGAAAAGCTGGAAGAAAATCGGCAGTTTCTAGCGTCTCTAACAGAAAATGTAAAAGGTGGAATTTGCCGAAAAGACATTCAAAAAGGGTTTGTTTTTGTGAATTCGGGAATGAGCCAAATGCTCGGATATTCAAAAGAAGAGTTTAAGAAACTGCCAATTCCTAACATTTTTAAAAGCCAAGACTTAGCTAACGAAATAATTAGCATATTGCTAAAAACCAAAAGAATACAAGACCTTGAAGTAGAGTTGCTTAGAAAAGACCGAACCACTTTTTGGGCCTTGATTAATTGTTCTGTTATAAAACAAAATGGATCAACCATAATAGATTCGTCTATTACCGATATAACCGCACAAAAGCAAACACAGCAGAATTTAGAAAAAAACATTGCCGAACTTGAAAAACTCAATGAAGAGCTAGACCATTTGGTTTATAGAAGTTCGCACGATTTGCGCTCGCCAATTGCTTCTATAAAGGGATTGTTGGGTTTAATTCAAATTGAAGCTCGCGATAAACCAAAAGAAAACGATGAAAGATTGGTTTATATTGAGCGTCTTTTAAATAGACTTGATGACATTATTCATGAGATTATCGACTACAGAAAAATGTCGAAGGTTGACTTAAATATTTCAAGCTGCCATTTGCATAGACTCATTGAAGAGAGCGTAAACTCATTGGTTTATATGGATGATAACGAAAGAATGGAAGTGAGTGTTAAAAACCTAAATGGCGACTATTTAGATGATTTAATTCAAACCGATTCGCATAAACTCGAAATGATCTTAGGAAATGCCATTTCTAATAGTTTTAAATATGCTGACATCACCAAGTCTCATTCATACATAAACATCAGCTATAAAATAGAGCCAAATTATTACAAGATTATTGTAGAAGACAATGGCATTGGCATACCTGCCGATCAACAGCCGCACGTGTTTAAAATGTTTCACCGAAGCAGCAATCAGTCATTTGGAACTGGCTTAGGTCTTTATATTTTGCAAGGTGCTATTCAAAAGCTAAAAGGCCAGGTAGTGCTAGAAAGCTAAGAAGGAGTGGGAACTAAATTAACCTTTACTATTCCTACAATTTAGAACGGAGAATGGAGAAGGTAGGATTTAACACTTTACGATTAATCCCTTCACTTTTCATTTCGACTATAGTTCTCTCTACTTTTGCACCTTCAAAAAAAACTACTATCTGTAATGGCTACAGGATTTTTTAATGTACCGGTTCCTACCAACGAACCAGTTAAATCATATGCCCCAGGCTCGGCAGAAAGAGAAGAGCTACAAGCAACTTTAAAAGAATTGCAGTCGCAAGAATTCGATATTCCAATGGTAATTGGTGGTAAAGAAATTCGCACTGGCAACACCGCTAATATTCATCCACCGCATAACCTTAAAAAGAAGGTTGGTCAATACCATATTGGCGGTGCTGAGCAAGCAAAAATGGCAATTGAAGCTGCTCAAGGCGCAAAAGCAGAATGGGCTGCCATGCCTTGGGAGCACAGGGTTTCTATTTTCTTAAAAGCGGCTGATTTATTGCAAGGTCCATGGAGAGCCAGAATTAATGCTGCTACCATGATTGCGCAAAGTAAAAATGCTTTCCAAGCAGAAATTGATGCTGCTTGTGAGTTGATTGACTTCTTTAAATTCAACGTTCAGTACGCAACCGATATTTATAGAGAGCAACCTGAGAGCCTTCCAGGTATGTGGAACAGGTTAGAATACCGTCCGCTTGATGGTTTTGTATTCGCTATTACTCCTTTCAACTTTACTTCTATTTGTGCCAACCTTTGCGCTGCCCCGGCAATGATGGGCAACACCATTGTTTGGAAACCTTCTGACGATCAGATATACTCTGCTCATTTCCTTATGGGCTTGTTTAAAGAAGCTGGTTTGCCTGACGGTGTTATAAATATCGTTTACGGTGATGGTCCAGAAATTGGCGATGTGGTTTTCAATCATCCAGATTTTGCAGGTTTGCACTTTACGGGTTCTACTGGTGTTTTCCAGAACTTATGGAAAACCATTGGTAACAACATTCACAAGTACAAATCATACCCAAGAATTGTTGGCGAAACTGGCGGCAAAGACTTTATTGTGGCGCACGAAAGTGCTGACGTAAAAGCAGTTGCAACTGGTATTTCTCGCGGTGCATTCGAATTCCAAGGCCAGAAATGTTCTGCTGCTTCAAGAGCTTACATTCCTAGCACCATGTGGAATGAAGTAAAAGAGCTTCTATTGGCTGATATCGCATCATTCAAAATGGGGCCGGTTGACGACTTTAGCAACTTTGTGAATGCCGTAATTAACGAGCGTTCTTTTGACAAACTGGCCAAGTATATTGATGAAGCAAAGGCGAGTGTAGATGCTGAAATAATTGCCGGTGGCGGTTATGATAAATCTGAAGGTTATTTCATTGAGCCAACGGTAATCTTGGCCAAAGACCCTAAGTACGTTACCATGTGTACCGAGCTTTTTGGCCCTATAATCACCATTTACGTTTATGAACCAGCTGATTTTGATACCATGTTAGAATTGGTTGATTCATCATCACCATATGCATTAACAGGTGCCATTTTCGCACAAGACCGTTATGCACTTACCAAAATGGCAAATGCTTTAGAATACGCTGCTGGTAATTTCTATATTAATGATAAACCAACAGGTGCAGTAGTTGGTCAACAACCGTTTGGTGGTTCAAGAGCTTCAGGTACCAACGATAAGGCAGGTTCTAAAATGAACTTATTGCGTTGGGTTTCTGGCAGAACGATTAAAGAAACATTCGTTCCAGCAACAGATTACCGTTATCCGTTCTTAGGTTAGAATTTTTTCTGAAATAGTTAGAAGCCCTTTGATCATTTGGTGGAAGGGCTTTTTTTAGTCGCTATGCTCCGCGTAGTGATTAACTATCAATAGCGTCTCTGGCGCGAGATTAAAGTATGGTGTTATTCGGGTGCCTGAGACACCCTTGATAAAGGTTACGCCGCAGAGCAGCACAACTGAGTTTTGCGTGGAATTTTTCTTGGCGTTGTTCAAATAAAACTGCAAAATCAATCAACAGTTCATAGTTCTCCACCATAGCTAAATCGTCATGCCGACGTTAGGAAGGCGTCTTCAACTTCACAATATATTAAAACATTCACGTCGCAGCGCGCTTAATTTTTGGTAATCACGACACCGGTGTATCGCGATTGCTCTAATCACAAAGGC
>JAGQWA010000137.1 GCA_020437725.1 Bacteroidota bacterium
GCTAAAACAGTGCTTCCTTCAAAAGCAAATGCTAAAATTTCTATGCGGTTGGTTCCTAACCAAAGCTCAGAAAGAATTACAGAATTGTTTAAAAAGCATTTTGAAAGCATTGCTCCAAAATCTATGAAAGTGAAGGTTACACCACATCACGGTGGTGAGCCAGTGGTAGTGCCGGTTGACATGGTAGAATACCAGGCTGCTCATAAAGCCTATGCAACAACTTTTGGCAAAGAACCTTTGCCATTAAGAAGCGGTGGTTCAATTCCAATTGTAGCGCTTTTTGAGAAAGAATTAGGACTTAAATCAATTATGATGGGCTTTGGTTTAGACAGCGATGCCATTCACTCACCAAACGAAAGTTTTGGCGTTTTCAATTTTTTCAAAGGCATTGAAACCATTCCGCTGTTTTACCAGAACTACGCCGAGATGAAGAAGTAAACTGGACAATGCTGTCACCGTTGCACAAATATTGTTCGTTCATTCTGTGCGTTTTTCGCTAGATATATTGAAAAAAAAAATGCCACTTCCAGTTTGCTGGAAGTGGCATCAAACATTAAACAAAAGAAAATCTATTCGGGCAAAAGAACCTTGTCTACTACGTGAACATAACCGTTAGAGCAAGGAACCGTAGCAACTATAGTTGCACCATTAATTTTTACAGCATCTCCGTCAACTGAGCAGGTGACTTTACCACCATTTGCCATTCCCAGCACTCTTCCATCAGTTAGTGCATCGGTTTTTAATCCGCCTATGAACACATGATATTCTAAAATATCCTGCAGTTTTTTCTGGTTCTCGGGCTTCACCAAACTTTCAACCGTACCGTCAGGTAACTCGCCGAAAGCAGCATCGGTTGGAGCAAAAACCGTAAACGGCCCGGCATTTACCAATGCATTTTCGTATTTGGCCGCTTGTACGGCAGCAACTAGGGTTTTGTGGTCGTTAGAGCCTAAGGCAATCTGTAAGATATTTTTCTGTGATTGGTCGTCTGTCACTGATGCCTGACCACCTCCTGGGTCTACGGCACTTTCTGATACTTGAACTTGGTTTTGACTGCCATCTGGTGTGCTGGTTGAGCACGAAAAGAAGGCTAAAGCCACCAATACCAATAATCCTGATTTTACCATTATACTTGTTTTTCTAATTGAGACATAAAGGTCTTTTGGTGGCTTATTAAAAAGAATGACCTCTGTCAGTTTTATAGTTTTTATGCAAACAAGCTTTCCTTGTTCATGTTAATGTAGGACAATAATGTCTTTAAATTTGCCAAATGTTTAGCATACGCTGTAAATACGCCATAAGATCAGTTCTCTACCTCTTAACAAAACAGGGAGAGAAGGTGTCTGTTAAACAAATTGCAGCCGACCTGAACATAACCCAACCGTTTCTGGCGAAAATTCTTCAGGATTTATCGAGAGCAAAAAAAATAAGTTCTGTTAAAGGGATAAGGGGTGGATTTTATCTTGCAGACGATCAGCTGGACAACAGATTGATTGACATTGTGGTTGCCATTGACGGAGAAGATCCTCTACAAGAATGCGTGTTAGGGCTGGAAGACTGTGGCTCTGCCAATCCTTGCCCATTGCACGAAAAGGCCGTGATTGCACGAGGCTATTACTACGAAGTTCTTCGAAACTCAAAGATTAAGGACTTGGAAAGTGTAATTAAGGGAAAGGGGCTACGGTTGAGCTAGTTCGTGTCATAAAACCACATAAACTCAGTACTAGGGTATTTTTTTACCAGTGAATCACGAGTCGATTCATTTTGTGGAACTGTTAACCAGGCGTGTTTTGTTTGCTGGCTAATTAATGATTCTACAACATCAAGGTTAATTCTTACCGCTTCTAAAGTTGTTATAGGAATACTTTTACTGCCAAGAACGGATTTTAACGGGTTCATTGAAAGTGATAACCTTCTAATTGGAGAATGGGTTATGTGATTGAGATGTAGGTGCTCTAACTGATTTTCGGCCAGATCCAAAACTTCCAGATTTTTAAGCGAGTTGGATGATGTAATGGTAGTTATGTCATTAGAGCTTAGAGCTACGTATCGCAGAGATGTTGGCAGCTCTGAAAGGTTCACTATTAGGATGTGGTTATTGGCCAGGTCTAAATGCTCTATTTTTTTTGGTAAGGGCGGTACTTTAGAAAGGTTACAGTTTCTAATGGTCAGTTTCTTTAAACTTAAAATACGGCTAAGCACACCGTGTATTTTGAGTTCATCGGTCATTAAATTGTAGCCATTGATGTATATGGTTTCAAGGTTTGATAGTTCCCCAAGTGATTGTGGTAGTTCAGTTTGGTTAATGCCATAAATACTTAATGTTTTGAGGTTTACCAGTTTAGCAATGTCATCGGTTATGGTTCCTGGTTTTGAAAGAGTTTTGCCACTTGGTAATTGGTTCCTGATTATAAGGTTCGTACAAGTAGCGGCATTTTTTATGGCGGTTTCTAAATCGCCAAAAGTCTCGTTGCCTTTTATCCATCTCTTTTCTGATGAGTTACAACCCAGCAGTAGCACAGCAGTCACAATATAAATGATATTAATGAAGCGTTTCATTGCGATTTGGAGAGCAAGTCATTAATGGTTACATCTCTAAATTTTAATTGCAGCTGCTCTCTGGCTGGCAAAATCATGTGGTGAATTAAACACGGATCTTGACTCGAGCATTTGCTTAAACTCAGCGCACATGATGTTAGTGAGCTCTCATCGCCAAGCACTTCAAGAATTTTAAGTAAGGGGGTGCTAAGGGTTTGTTTATTCAAACGATAACCGCCATTTGGCCCTTTTGATGAATCAATGATTTTTTCAGCCGCCAAACGCCTTAAAATCTTTACTGTATAATGAACGGGAATGTTCAAATTTTCGGCAATGTACTTTGGACTTGTATAGGCTGTTGGTTTGTCCAAAGACGACAGAAAAACGGTGGCTCTAATAGCATAGCCGGAAGCTTTTGAGAACAATTTTATTAGCTTTTATCTGCTACGAAACTAGCGAATTAAACCACATAAAAGAGTCTTTTTATCTCTAATAATGATATGTATCATCTTTTGGCAAACCATCTGCAAATAGTTTTGAACCATTCTAAGTAGAAAAATTATGAATTATAGATTAACCTTTTACCTGCTATTGGCTGGTTTTGTTGTTCTAAGTTGTTCGAGCAACAATTCTAATACAGGTACTGCTACAAAGCAAGACCAAACCAATAAGGAGGTGCCAACAGAATCTGGTAAAAAGTCGCCCGATTATGCAATAAAGAAAGTAGAGCTTAATAACCCATTAGATGCTACCATGGTAGAAGATGGGAAGGGAATTGCCGAATTGAAATGTACGTCGTGCCATAGTTTAGAAGAAAATAGGTTGGTGGGGCCTGGCTGGAAAGGAATTACTACCAGACGCAAACCTGAGTGGATCATGAATATGATAACCAATGTAGATATGATGCTGGCAGAAGATGAAGAGGCACAGAAACTACTTGAAGAGTGTTTGGTAAGAATGCCAAACCAGAATATAAGCGTTGCAGATTCTAGGTCTATTCTGGAGTTTATGCGACATAATGACGGGGAGAATTAAAATAAAAATAATGAAAACAGTTAAAGTAAAAATTAGGGTAATTCTGGCCCTGTCACTTGTTGTGATTGCCGGAGTTTTTTACGGGTGCAAACCAAAAGATCCATTAAACTCTTCTTCACCAATAATTTCTGGTGGAAGCGGTGTGGCCGATGAGGTTTATGTAGCCCCTGGTGAAAAAGATGACTACTATCTATTTACATCAGGCGGGTTTAGCGGCCAGTTAGGTGTGTATGGTTTGCCGTCTGGCAGGCTTATTAAACAGATTCCTATTTTTTCGCAACATGCCGAAAATGGTTGGGGGTATTCTGAGGAAACTAAACCAATGCTTGAAACATCGTATGGGTTTGTGCCTTGGGATGATTCTCACCATCCTAAATTGTCGCAAACAGATGGAAAACAAGATGGGAGATGGCTGTTTATTAATGGTAACAACACCCCGAGAATTGCCCGTATAGACCTCAAAACATATAAGACCGTTGAAATAAATGAAATTCCAAACTCAGCAGGTAACCACAGTTCTCCATACCCAACACCAAATACAGAATACGTGGTAGCAGGTACAAGATTTAGTGTACCTATTGACGAAACTGATGTAAGCATTGATAGCTACAAGGAGAATTTTAGAGGAATGCTCTCCTACATCAGTGTTGCTGAAGACGGTGCCATGGATGTAGCCTTTCAAATTTTGATGCCCGGTTACGACTATGATCTAAGTCATGCCGGAAAGGGTCCTTCTCATGGTTGGAGTTTCTTTACCACCTACAATACTGAAGAGTCTAACACCATGAAGGAAGTAAATGCGAGTCAACGAGACAAGGACTTCTTGACCGCCGTGAACTGGAAAATGGCTGAAGAACTAGTGGCAGCCGGAAAGTACAAAACACTTGAAACACGAGAGTATCGTTCTAATCGCTGGGACGAAGCCACACATTCGGCAACATCTCAGGTTAGAAAAGGTACAAAGGTGATAGATGCTTCTGAGCATCCTGGTTTGGTTTACTTCATGCCATGTCCTAAGTCTCCACATGGTGTAGATGTTAATCCTACTGGCGAATACATAGTGGCATCTGGTAAATTGGCGGCAACTTTACCGGTCTTTAAATTCAGTAAAATTCAAGAGGCCATTGCCAACAAAGATTACGAAGGAACGGTACACGGAATTCCAGTTCTTAAGTATGAAAGCGTACTTGCGGGTGAAGTTGAAAAACCAGGTTTAGGCCCACTTCACACTGAATTTGATGGCAAAGGATACGCCTACACATCAATGTTTGTATCAAGTGAAATTACCAAATGGAAAGTAGAAACCCAGGAAGTAGTGGATCGCATACCAACCTATTACTCAATCGGCCACTTGTGCATACCTGGTGGAGATACAAGAGAGCCAGTGGGAGATTATGTAATTGCCTTAAATAAAATTACCAAAGACCGTTATTTACCAACCGGGCCGGAGCTTACTCAGTCGGCTCAGCTAATAAATATTGCCGGCGATAAAATGCGCATGTTACTCGACTTTCCTACAATTGGTGAACCGCATTATGCTCAGGCATGTAAAGCCAGTTTAATAACAGACCAACAGGTTAAATTCTACAAGATTGAAGAAAACGATCACCCGTACGCAGCAAAAGGTGAAAAAGAAGCTGAAGTAATTCGAAATGGTAATGAAGTTCACATAAAAATGACCAGCGTTAGATCACACTTTGCCCCAGACAATATTGAAGGGATAAAAGTTGGAGACAAAGTGTACTGGCATATTACCAATTTGGAGCAAGATTGGGATGTACCTCACGGTTTTGCCGTACAAGGTGCCCGAAACGCAGAGTTGCTTATAATGCCAGGCGAAACGGCCACTCTTGTTTGGGAGCCCAAAGAAGCAGGTGTTGTGGCTTTCTATTGCACAGACTTTTGCTCGGCTTTGCACCAGGAAATGCAGGGTTATGTTAGGGTTTCTCCGGCTGACAGTGATGTAGAGCTATCATGGAGCCTTAACAAAGCACCAGCCACAGAGTAACGAAATTTTCAAGGCAAGTGATTCTAGCTAGAGTCACTTGCCATTTCACTAATCCTAATTTCAAGTAAACGCAATGAAAATTTCAGCATTGTCTAGGATACTCATTGCCATAAGTGCGCTGAGTTTAATCTCAATATACTTTTTGCCAGTATGGAATATTCAACTGTGGGCACCACAATATCCAGAAGGAATTGAAATGTTCATTTGGATCGATCACCTTTCAGGCGATGTTGAGATTATAAATGGTCTCAACCACTACATAGGAATGAAAATTATTAACCAGGAAATGTTTCCTGAGTTACAGATTTTGCCTTTCGCTATGGTTGGGCTCATATTATTTGGATTGTGGGTAGCCGTTAAAGGCAATAAGCGCTGGTTGAATTTATGGACCATTGTACTCGTACTAGTGGCCATGGGAGTATTGGTAGACATGTTTTTATGGGGCTATGACTATGGGCATAACCTAAATCCACATGCAGCTATTAAAGTTCCGGGAATGGCTTATCAACCGCCACTTATTGGTTACAAGCTACTCCTAAATTTTGGGGCATATTCAATTCCGGAAAAAGGTGGGTGGGTTATTACTATAGTACTATTTCTTGCCCTTGTTTTATGGTTTGTTGAAACAATGAGAAAAAAACGGTTACATGTATAGGTTAACTCTGCTAGTATTGGTTGTGTTGCTAATTTCATGTACCACCGGGCCGGTAAAAATCAATATTGGGAAAGATCAGTGCAGCTATTGCAGAATGTCGATCACAGAGATGGAATTTGCTTGCCAAACTATTACAAAGAAAGGGAAGGTATATAAGTACGATGATTTAAAGTGTCAAATGGCTGACGCTAAAAAATATGACACTAAAGAACCGACTTTCTACGTGGCCAATTATCTGGCCAATGGAGAATTCTTAAAACACAATGAAGCTTTTTTTATTAAGGCAAGTGACCTAAAAAGCCCAATGGCTGGCAATGTGGCCGCGTTTAGAACTGAAGATGAAGCCACAAAAATTGCCTATGAAAAAGGGGGTGAAAGAATAGAACTAAAAGATGCTTTTTAAGGAAAAACATATTGCTTTTTTCGCTGCACTTTTTTTGTGTTGCGCTCGTTTAAATGCCAATAACAAATTGGTTAGTACAGTAGATGAACTTAAAGCGGCGCTAAACGGTAAAGAACGGCTCGATACCCTTTTAATTAAGGGAGATTATGTGCTAGACTCTGCCTTGTTTATTAAACAGCCCATGGTTGTAATAGGCGAAGGAAATGCCAATCTTAACTTCCAAATGAAATCGTCTGGTTTACTAATAATGTCAGATTCGGTTGAAGTTCAAAACCTTAACATCTGCAACATTAAAAAGAGCAATTTAAACGATTATGCGGCTATCCATGCCGAAGATGTTCAATACATTAGTATTCACAACAATCGAATTGAAAACGCATTTTTTGGGATTTATTTTGCTAACACCAAACATTCTAACGCGTACCAGAACAATGTGCTAGGTGTGCCAGATAGAGAGCAAAGCACTGGCAACGCCATTCATCTCTGGCAATGTGACAGTATGGCCATTACAGCTAACCACCTTTCGCACCATAGAGATGGCATTTACTTTGAATTCGTTACCAATTCTTTCATAGAAAACAACAGAAGCAGGCACAACGTGCGCTATGGTCTTCACTTTATGTTTTCGCATCACAACACCTATTCAAACAATGTGTTTTCAAAAAACGAAGCAGGGGTTGCAGTAATGTATTCTCACCATGTTAGTATGATAAGCAACGAGTTTTCACATAACTGGGGAGACTGTTCTTACGGCTTGTTACTAAAAGATATTTACGATGGTGATTTAACTGATAACATTTTTAACACCAACACTATTGCCATTCTTATGGAAGGTTCTAATAGGTTGAGTATTACCAAAAACGAGTTTGTTAAAAATGGGTGGGCCATTAAGATGGCGGCTAATTGTGAAGGTAACAAGGTTACCCAGAATCACTTTCAAGGAAATTCATTCGATGTTGCTACAAATGGCAAAACAGTAATGAACCAATTCAATCAAAACTATTGGGATCAATATGAAGGTTACGATTTAGATAATGATGGTTTTGGCGATGTTCCTTATCACCCGATGGGTCTTTTTTCCGTAATGGTAGAAAAGGTTCCTGAATCTCTGATGCTCTATCGCAGTTTTCTAACCATTTTGTTAGACAAAGCAGAGCATGTTATGCCCAGCATTACACCTGAGGCATTGGTTGATGAAGAACCTTTAATGAAACCACCAAAAACAAAAGCCCATGCTGCAAATTGAGGGATTCTCTAAGAGGTTTGGCCGGTTTTGGGCATTGCAGAATATATCGTTAGAATTAAATGACGGAAGTTCTCTGGCACTACTTGGCCCCAATGGTTCTGGTAAAACTACACTTATTAAGTCTGTTTTAGGCTTAGTTAAACCCACCACTGGCAACTTGTTTTACCAAGGCAATAAAACAACAACGCACGAGCTTAAAAATGTAATTGGTTATATGCCGCAAATTGGCCAATATCCAGAAAACATGAAGATTAAGAATTTAATAGAACTCATGTTAGCAATTAGAAATTGCAC
>JAGQWA010000138.1 GCA_020437725.1 Bacteroidota bacterium
TTCTCCGTGTGCTCTGTGGTCAATTAGCAGAATATTAAAACCCCAACTTAAAAACATGGGTACAGTTTTTAAATAGGCGTCTTTAGATGCTCTTATTCCATGCAAGAAAATAATAGTGCCTTTGGCTTCAATTGGTCTAAAGGCATAGGCTTTAAGCTTTAGTCCATCAGCCGAGTTAATGGTCAGCTCTTCTGCATCAAGCAGGGTATTCTCAATTTCGGGTGATAAGTTTTTTAAATGATAGCGTTGATTTTGAGCACCAGTTTCAACAATCATGTTTGGAATAACATAGAAAGTAAAGAGCCCAAATACAAGTAAGATTCCAGCAAAAACTGGGATTAAGGGTTTGCTATATTTTTTTAGAAAATGGATGTTATAGCTATTTAAGATTAGCGTATTGTTCAGCAATTTCTTCTAATTCTGAATACCATTCTTGCCCAAAACGCCTAATTAAAGCATCTTTTAAGAACATGAACAAAGGCACTTTATGGCGTGCGCCTAAAGCACAGGCGGCACTGCAAATGCTCCATTTATGGTAGTTAAGAGCAGTAATGTCTCTCATTTCTAGCAATCTAATAGGGTACAAATGGCACGAAATGGGTTTTTTAAATGTTGTTTTACCAGCCAAATGGGCTTTTTCAATGGCGCATTTATGCTGCCCATTCTCGCTTATGGCAAAAACACAAGCACCGCTTGGCAAACAAGTAGTAACCAAGTCGCCATCGGGGTCTTCTTCGCTAAATCCATTTTCTGCTAAAAAAGCCAATGCTTCGCCGTTCATAAAGGGCTTTATGGTATCAAGCTCATTGGCAATAATGTCTATTTCACTGCGCTCTAAAGGTGCTCCCCATTCACCTTCTATACAGCAGGCGCCTTTGCAAGCATCAAGGTTGCAGATAAACTCTTTGTCAAGTACGTATTCAGAGATAAGGGTGTTTCTGTGTTGAATCATGTTTATGCAATTTGTGCTTTGCCATTTGCTACTACAATATATTGAGCTGCAATTTTGCAAAGCTTCAATATTTTTTCTAGTCTTGGTTTAGAAGTATCAGTAATAAAAACCTGCCCGAATTGCGCATAAATGATGGTCATCAAATTCTCAACTCGTTCGTCGTCAAGTCTGTCAAAAACATCATCAAGCAAAAGAATGGGCTGTTTTTTTGTTTTTGAATGAACGAAAGCAGCCTTGGCTAATTTTAAAGCCAGTAAATGCGATTTCTGTTGTCCTTGCGAACCAAACTTTTTAAGTGCCTGGCCATTTATTTCAAATATCCATTGGTCTTTATGCGGGCCCACATCGGTTCGGCCAAGTATGCGGTCTCTGTCAATATTCTTTCTTAGCAATTGCAGAAATGGGGTGCTTATCAACTGGCTATTATACCGTAGTTCAAGCAATTCTTTTTCTGCATTTATGGCATTGGCCATTTTGGTAAAAACGGGATTAAATTCAGCTAAAAATGCCTTGCGTTCTTTCACCAATTCATTACCCAAATAGTCAAGCTGCTTGTTATAAACTTCAATAAGCTTTTCGTTTATGAGTTTAGATTCGGTAAACTCTTTTAAATGGGCATTTCGCTGAACAATTATCTGGTTGTATTGCATTAAGCAGTCAAGATAAAAGTCGTTGTAAAGCGAAATGGTGCTATCTATAAACTTGCGTCGATCTTCGTTGCCTTCGGTTACAAGCGCAATATCAGGCGGCGAAACAAACACCACGGGAAATTTGCCATAGTGTTCAACAAGCCGTTTATATTCAGCATTGTTCACCTTTAATATCTTTTTCTGGCCTTTTGCCAACCCACAAAAAACCAAATCAACTCCGTTTTTGCCTTCTATTTGCCCTTCAATCGTAAAGTAGGGTTGTTTGGTTTTTATGTTTTGGGAATCAATGGCATTTACCGCACTTTTTCCGGTTGACAAGTAGTGAATGGCATCTAGCAAATTGGTTTTCCCAGCACCGTTTAAACCCGTAATACAAACAATTGGCAACTGAAACTCCAAACTTGTAGATTCATAGTTTTTAAAATTTTGAAGCTTTAACTGAACAAGTTGCATTAAATGAAAAAGGTGGTTTAGCCGAGTTTTTTTGCAGGTGAGAATTGGTAAATATCAATAAAAACCAAAGGCAATAGCACAATTGGCCAAGCAAAATACTGACGATAAAAAACCGAATTAAAACCAATAAAAACACTCATTATTAAAAAGGCCGATATATATGGCGGAAGCTTCTTTTTAAAAGCCAAAACGCACACAAAAGCCACTAAAATGAGCATAGGTAATTTGGCTACTAAGCCGCTTATGTTAAACAAAGCGTCAAGCGATTTAGCATCAAAATTGGCATCAGGTTTTCGTGTTGCCGAAAAGAAAACCGAGTAGAGAAAGGCCTTAAAATTCCATATTAAATAAGGCAAAGAAGCAGCTAAAGGAATAGCCGCGGCTAACAATGTGCTTTGCCCCAGAAACTTCCAACTAGGTTTGTTATGCCACGCCCAAACCAAATACAACGGAGCCATAAAAATGGCTATTTGCTTAATGGCCAAACTAACGCCAAACCATAGTAGCGCTTTCTTAAAGTTTTTATTGAGATAAAATAACGACAGTAGCAGAAAAAAAGCTGCTATTAAGTCAATATGCCCAATTACCGAGATATTGATAATCCATCTGTGAAAAAAGAAAAATAGCACCGAAAAAATGGCCAGCAGCAAATCGGCTTGGTCGTTAACCATTCTAAAAATAAGAAAGCCGCAACCAGCTAAAAATAGAAGCATAAAAACCTGCCAAAACATGAGCCATGTTTCAAAATCTTCAAATCCAACTAAAATGGCAAGCGCACCCAGCTCATAAAACAACGGAAAATAGGTTGAGTATTTATCATTGTCTTTCATGTTGCCATCAAGGGTTCTAGCATATGGGTTTATTCCTTCTGATACCGTCTTGGCATCTTGATAGATATAATAGATGTCTTCGTTTTTAGAAACCTTCCCAAACTTTCTATTATTAACCGGCAAAGCCACGCCCAGCACGAGTAAAGCACCAATAATAAACTGCCTAGAGCTGTAAAATTTGTTCATTTGTTTTGCCAAGCCACAAATGTAACTTAAGCCTAATTCTCATTTTCATCAATGTGTAAGGAGCTAAATTGGCTTGTTATTTCATTAAAAGACTTTTGCAAAATTTCCATTTGGTGATAGCTGAGCTTTTGGCCAAACTGGCTTAACAGATAAATGCCACCAATAGTTAATAAACAGCCAGGAACAATCCAAAAACCAAAAGGAAAAGTATTATTCATTTGCTGAGTAAAGCCCCAAAAAAGGGCGGCAATTGCACCAAAACTCAACATAGCATAACAAAAAATTACCCCCGTCCAAATAGCGGGTCTTGGCGCATATAGTCCACGTAGTAGTACACCATTTTCTATTTCTTCCAAAGCAATGCTTAATCTAGGAGTCCATAATTTTTCATTGTGTTGGTGAAGTCTAAGAAATAAATATTGGGTGCTGGCACTACCTGTAACAAGCTCGTGGCCATTTGTATAGTTCACAAAACTTTCAATAATGTTATCTATTGAAGCTTTATAGGCCTTTTTAAATCTGGGTCGCGAGCGCAGGCTTTGAATTTCTTGTTCCATTACCCCTTATTTACCACAGCGGAATTTACCTAGTTTAACGCGAAAACAATCTCTGGTCGAACATAAAATCAGCCACACTATCAATTTTTATGAGCTCAGAATTTTTATGGTGTGGATTAACCAAAAAGTTAAAATCGCCCTTAACAATGGCACTCGGAACTTTCAGAATGGCACATTTACCTTCCTTTATAAAATCATCGCCAATTTGTTGAGTGGCTGGGCCATAAGCCAATAGGTTCCAATTTGTTGGCAAATCACTTTCCATTATGATTTTAACTTCTACCGAACCAGGAATATTCAATGTAATAATTTGATAATCGGCTGGAACTATATTTAATGGAAGATGAACAGCTACTTCAACCATGCAAAGCGCTCTAGATTCTGCCGTATAAAGCATGGGTATTCCTTTGCTGTTCCAGCGTCCGCCAGAAAGTTCTGCACCCTTGCCAGATAAGTCAGTAGCATATTTGCTTTTGCTAAGTCGGTAAACTTTCATGCTAGGCAAACACGCCGTGCTCTATGCGGTGCAATTCTGTTTTTACTAATTGAATTCCAAACGAAGAATCTAATAGAGACTTAGGGGTTTGGTTATTTAATGCCAAACTTGGTGTTACCAACCAAGTATTAAAATGCTCTTTGTTTCCAAAAACATCTACCCCTAATTTATAGAGCATGGTTATTTCTAATATTTTTTCTGATGAATTGGAATCTAAGGGTTTGCTATCTTTTTTATAGCGCAACAATGTGCGGTCTGAAACATGCAACAAATTGGCCCAATCTGAGAGACTAAAAGGAATGTCTTTTGAAAGCTTTTGAAAAAAAGCGAATGGAATGCCAGACCGTATGGCTGATATAAACCGGTAAACAGAATTATCATCTGCGGCTCCGTAGGCTACCATTGGTTCATTAACTTCCATGTGCTTATCTTTTTATCTCATCAAAGATACACCTAGCCCGACAGTTGTCAAAACATTTTTACAATTTTGTCACCACCATTTTCGCCTTTTGCTGGCAATTAAAGAGAGCGTAACTATAACAGCCATTACTATTACTATGTAGGTAAAACCTTTAGGGTCATTTTGGCCAGGCATGTTGTTAAAATTCATGCCATAGAGCCCTGCAATAAAGGTTAGCGGAATAAATATGGCCGAAATTACGGTTAGCGTTTTTACAATCTCGTTGGTTTCATTAGTAAGGTTGGCAAAGTTCAAATCCATTAGGTAATTGAGCATATCTCTAAACGAATCGAAAGATGAAAGAACATGCTCAAGCTGGTCAGAAGTATCGTCGAGGTAATGGTTCCACTCTGCATTCATTAGGCGAGTGTCAAAGCGTTTTAATTTGCTCAAAGCTTCGCGTAATGGCATTACCATTCGTCTAAGTTGAATAATGTTTTTGCGAATAGCAATTATTTCATTTGATACATCTTCTTTTTTATTGTCGAGAATTTTCATCTCAAGCTGCTCAATATCGCTTCGCACTTTTTCAAAAACTGCAAAATATTGGTCAACAACTGCATCTATTAGTTGGCAAAATAGATAGTCGGCACCGCGAAATCTAATCTTACCAATTTTCTCAGTAATTCTTTGCCTAAGCTGATTAAATACATCGCCAGGGCGCTCTTGAAAAGAAATTACATAATGCTCGCCCAAAACCAAGCTCACGTGCTCGCGTTCTATTTCTTGTTTCTCGTTTACGCTAAGCATTTTAAGGGTTACAAAAACGTGGTCGTTGAACAACTCGCTTTTCGCAAGCTGTTCGGTATCAGCAATGTCTTCTTGAATTAGAGGGTGAATTTGAAACAAATCACCAAGCTCCTTTATTTTATCGGTTGACGAAAGGCCATAAACATCAATCCAGTCAACTTTTCCAGGCAAACATCTGCCAAATATGTCCTTTGGCGATCCATCATCAAAATCTTCAACATCTACCTCGCTGAACTGTAATTGTTTAATGGTGGTTTCAACAATGTAGTCGCCTGTATATTCAACCAAGCCAGGTTGTTTACCCGCTTTTTGAGATCTGCGCAATAAACCTTGATCCATTATGGGCTTGGGAATGAATTTTTTAACCGCCTTAAGTCTTTTCATAATTTCGCTCAAAAGGTAACATAATGTCTAAAATAGCATTGGCTGTTGGTTTGGTTTTTCTATTAAGTTTTAGAAGTGGAGAAGAATCTGGACAAGAGATTATTAAGAAAATGAAGGCGGTGTATTCAGAGAAATGTGTTTCTCAATTGATGCAATACACCCTATCCAATCCCAATTTGCAAGATGATATAGTTAAATCAGGCTCTGTTAAGAGCATGGGAAACAAGTACTTCATTGAAATGGAGAACGAACTATTGGTTTCAGATTCAAAGACAACTTGGATTGTGCTAAAAGAAGAGCAGGAAATATCTATGTTTTGTGACAGCGAAACCTATGGTACCTTTCTCTTTTATTCTATGGCTGGCAACTGGGTTGAATTACCTAGCGACAGTGAAACTAGGAAATTTAGAATGAAAGATGCCGATAATTCAATTTATACCATGTTTATCGATACAAGAGAATTTGTGATAACCAAAGTAGAAGTATTGGCATCATCTGGAACCAAGTTTCTTTATGAGTATGAAGACCATGTAATTGAAGAAAAGTGCCATGAGAAAGATTTTGAAGTTGATTTAAAAGACTACGAAGAATACTACGTAAACGACCAGCGAGAAGATGACTGCTAACTCCGTCTCAAAGCCAGCATTTCTCTATCGCCCCTTGAATCTCCATAAGCATAAATGGCATCATATTCTTCTAAATTGAAGGCCTGTTTTATCCGTCTTTCTTTTTCTGGCCCCCAGCAATTAGGTTTGGCATAATTGCCTTCAAAATGGCCATCTTTAAAAGTCATTTTGGTTGCTAAACAACTAATGTTCAATTGGCTACACCATGGCTGTAAATAATCTTCTAGCGAAGCTGAAACTAAACAAACATTGTGTCCTAGTTCTTGATGCCGTTTCAGTTTTTGAAGCATTTCTGCATTAAGCCATTTTTTAATTTCCGATTCTGAAAAATTCACACATTTGGCATTGAAATCTTCTTTTGGCATTCCTTTAAAAAAGTGTTTCATAACCGCTTTTTTAGCCACTGAATTGCCTAGCAACTTCAATTTGAAAAGTACAAGAATTGGAGAAAGAACAATAGCTCCAAAAACCAATCTAGGTGTTGATTGCGTAAACTGAAGGAACTTCCAAAAGCTATCAGCCGTAATTAGTGTTCCATCAAAATCGAAAAAAGCAATGGCCTTTTTTTGGTTCAAAGCTTTAGTTTTTTGAAAATGCCTTCTGGAATGTTTCTGATTATTAGCATCACCCATTTCCACATCCACAGCGTGTAGAGTATGTTTTTGCCTTTTTGCTGTGCTTTGAAAACACTTTTAGCCACCTGCATAGGTTGCGCTGTCAACGGCTTAGGTAGATCAAGATGTTCGGTCATTTTAGTGTCAACAAAACCAGGTTTTACGGTTAAAACATGCACGCCAAAAGGCTGTAGGTAATTTCTTAGGCCAGAGAGATAGGCCGTAAATCCCGCTTTGGCGCTTCCATACATAAAATTGCTACCGCGTCCGCGGTCGCCGGCAACCGAGCTAATACCTACAATCCAGCCCGAGTTCCTTTCCTTAAACGTGGCGGCTATAAGATTCAGAATTGAAACACAACCGCTGTAATTGGTGTCAACGGTTTGTTTGCCAAGTTGCCAGTTGGTAAAAGCATCTTCATTTTCAACCATAAAACCTGCTACGCAGATTACACCTGCTAATTCTGGCAAGGAATCTATAATAGCTTGGTGCTTTTCAAAATGGCAAACATCCAAGTGCAAAGCTTGGCATTCAACTTCATGCCTAATGCTATAATCAGTAGCGTTTTGCTCAAGCTCTTCGGTGTTTCTTCCTGCAAGAATTAAGCTGTAGCCACTGGCGGCATAAACATCACCAATTGCTCTTGCAATATCAGAAGTTGCTCCAATTAGTAAAACGGTTCCCTTAGCCATAAATCAACCTGAAATCGAGCAAATATTACCCAAATATTTCAGCATTTATGGCTCCAAAATGCACATCAGTGTAAGAAAAGCGCATTATTATTTTCACCTTTGGGCTAAGTAAATTCTTATGTTCAAGGTATTTGGTTCATTAAGCGTTGTTTTGGCTTTTGCCATCGTTTCGTGCAATTATTCTCAAACGGTTAATGAAAATACAGAGCCTGTTAAAAACACACAAAACATGTCTAAACAAATTATAGCCACTGATAAAGCCCCTGCGGCTATTGGCCCTTATAGTCAAGCTGTAAAAGCAAATGGTTGGTTGTTCTGCTCAGGTCAAATTGCTATAAATCCGCAAACTGGCCAATTGGTTCAAAGTGATATTGCTGCTGAAACCGAGCAGGTAATGAAAAACATTGGTGCCGTTTTGA
>JAGQWA010000139.1 GCA_020437725.1 Bacteroidota bacterium
TATACTTTCAATGTTAGTAAAAAATTTTTAATAGTAGTGAACGAATATGAAAATTTGTGCTGTTCCATTGATAAAATGGTTTGAAACATCGTGGTGAAGGAATGATATAATCCAAAAGAACAAGGATTGAAAGAAATAGCGATGTTGGCAAAAGCATATGTGCCACATCCAAGCATTCCAAGAATTGAGGTAAGTCTCATAAGCTTATTCTTAAACATTGGATATCGGTTTTCTATTTTAAGCTAAACACGTATTTAGTTGTTAAAATTAATATTATTCAATGATGTCAATATGGGGTGCAAAAATGCTGCGCAGTAAATTTTTTCTAAGAACTGCATCATCAAAACTAAATATCTATGGCCAGCTTATGGTCTTGTTATTTACCCATGCTGAGTATGATAAAATTGATGTTAAAACGATAGAATATGAACGCTAAAATTTTAAAATCAGAAACTGATTATAACGAAGCCTGCGAAAGGCTTTATGGTTTAATGAATGCTAGTGTGGCTGAAGACAGCCCAGAATATGGCGAGATGGAAATTTTGGGCTTGTTGATAGACGATTACGAGTCAAAAAACTTCCCAATTCCAATGCCAGATCCTATTGAAGCCATTTTGTTTAAGATTAAGCAAATGGGAATTTCTGATAAAGAGTTTGCAGAACTATTGGGTGGCAGGCAACGCAAAAGCGAAATATTGAATAGAAAGAGAAGACTTAGCTTGTCTCAAATTAGAAAATTATAAAATCCCAGCTGAGGTGCTAATAAGAAATTATGAGCTTAAAAAAGACAAGAACTAATGGTGTATCTGCAATTTCATTACTGTTAATTATTCAACCCATAAAGCTTTAAAAACTCGTTAAACTCATCTTCAGAGCTTTTCTTGGCGTGATGTTTTTTCTGGTTTTTGATGTAATGAAACACTTTGTCTAACACCGATACAGAAACAGAGAAGGCTGCATAGCCAGTTTGCCAAGCAAATTTTTCCGCAATTAGGTTGTTCTGATTCATGAAATGAGAACTGCTTCCTTTTACCTGCTTTAGAACATCAACAATAGATTTATTGGGACTCAATAGAAAAAGACAATGCACATGGTCTGGCATGCCATTCACAATTCTAACAGGACATCCTAGATCTCGTAGTTGTTCGGTAATGAATCGATGCACCTTTGGTTCAACTGATGCATTTAGAAAGGGTGCTCGGTTTTTTGTTGCCCAAATAGCGTGAATCCAGATTTTATTGTACGAGTGTGGCATGTTTTGTTTTTTAATTGCCCACGGTTAAAACCGCGGGTTATGTCATGTTTTTATCAGATTTATACAATTTATAATTAGGGTGTTGATTTTGAATTTCACAATCCGATAGCCCATGGTTTCAACCATGGGATTTGAATGATATTCGTTTTATCCATAATAGATTCATCCATTTCAAAACCCAATCTAACCAATTTTTCAATCAATTTAGTTATCGAATACGAATTATATGTAAATTGAAACGGTGAAACGTTTGTTAGTCATAACCTGCATCTTATTAAGCCAAACAGCATTGTGGGCTCAAAACGAAGAATTGGTTGATAGGAGATGGAGAGTTGCTGTTTCGCCTATAAGAACAAGTTTTACAAACGCTCATGTGCTTTTTGGTCCATTTGCACAGGTTTCGAGATTGGTTGGAAATGGTCAGATGTTGAATTTTTCACTTGGTTCTTCTCAGTTAATATTTGATAATTCTTTCAGTTCTTACAAGCTTAGAGACATTAGCCTATCTGCTGGGTATGAATTTAAAATATTTGAATTGCGCAGAATAACTGGTAGAATTGAGTCTGCTATCGGAACTGGGATTCATTGTTCTTGGACTATGTCAGAAAGTGGAATTTATGTGTCAAATCAATCCGACTTCTTTCATTTCATGAAAATAAGTCCAATAGTTAATTTTAGGATTTCGAAAAGATTAGGTATTTATTCATCGCTAGATGCAGGTGGGGTTCTTCTAATTGGCAGGAATCACGGCCATAACAGTATAGAAGCAATTGGCCTGTTTAATCCTATAGCGAGCGTTGGGTTTAAATATCATTTCGGAAAAGAAGTGAAACATGTGGCAAAAGAGCCAGGTGGTACTTCATCTGATTTGCCATTGAAAAAATGGTCAATAGGTATATCGATTCTTCGACCTAGTATGATCGATTACTGGAAACTATTTGGGCCATCAATAAACATAGGATATCGTTTCAAGGAGAAATTCATGCTTATCATGGAAATGGGTCATTCTTGGGCGAGCAATTATAATTTTATAGATGCGACAACTTATTTTGATGACTACACGGTTGATTTAGGTGTTCGTCGACGATTATGGCATGAAGGACGATTACATTTTGATGCAGACGTCGGAATTGGCTTTGCTAGGCACATTAGAAAAACACGAAGCTTGTACGGAACTTTTATAGAACCAGGCCATGGCGTTTATCTAGATTTTGGACTCTCTTTTGATTACTTCATTCATAAGAATTGGAGCTTGTTTAGTGGAATGAGCTGTCAAGCCATTAATATGTGGTATGAAGTATATGGAGTTCCAGAAAGTGGTTCAGCATATAGATGGGCGCCACTTTCTTCTCTTGGCATCAAATACCATTTCGGTCATTTCACATCAACGGAAAAGGACTAATACCGTCTTCAATATGATAAATATCTGGTGGGTTTTGGTTGAGGAGAATAGAGATGATGTCGAACCGAATTTCGTTTTCTAATCCATGTTCTTCTACGTAAATTTCAGCGCCGGCAAAAAGAGTTTCTGCTTTTTTCTGGGTAACAGCCTGTTCTGGAAATCCATGACTGCTGCCACTTCGGGTTTTCACTTCAACAAACACAATGTCGTTTCCAATTCGGGCAATAATGTCAATTTCATATTTCTCAAACCGCCAATTGGTGTGCAGAATCTGGTAGCCTTTTCGCTTTAAATATTCAACGGCTAGGGCTTCGCCTTTTTGTCCTATTTGGTTGTGGGTGGCCATGTGGGCTGAAAGTTAAAGGTGAAAAGCTGTTCAACACCTTTCACATTCAACTTTTCACTTTTAACAGTTTAATGGTGATACGGCTCCCCCTTCAAAATGGTCATAGCGCGATAGAATTGCTCTAGAAAAACCAACCTGAAAAGCAGGTGATTCATGGTCATTTTAGAGAATGAGATTTTGGCATTGGCGCGATTGTAAACATCATCGCTAAACCCAAAAGCACCACCAATTAGAAAGATTAATCGTCCGTTTACATGGTTAAAATACTGCTGAATTTCTTGGCTGAATTGTGTTGATGAATAGTGTTTTCCAAGCTCATCGAGCAATACCAAATGGTCTGTTGGCTGCAGTTTTTTCAAGATGATCTCCGCTTCAACACGTTTAATGTTTTCTGGTATTTCGTTCTTTTTAGCCGAAGGAATGCTGAACACTTCTAACGAAAAAGGTACGTAATGTTTTAGCCGCTTTTCGTAATCGGAAATGCCTGAGTCAAGATACTTCAGGGTGTTTTTACCAAGGCACCACAGTTCAACCTTCATCTTGATCAGTTACATAAACCCAAAAGTGATCTAGATATACGTAGGTGCCACCAATTCGTTGATGAATTGATTTCAGTCTTCCAATTTTGTTAAAATCAATTTTCTCCAATTTTTCAGCATCATGCCAGCCGGCTTCTTCAATCCAGGTATTGGTTTGGGTGTGCCAATAGTCAAAATCTTGTTCTTTGATGTAGGCAATCATGCCATTGAATGGTATAAGTTCATCTTGATTGCCAAGGCCATGTTTTTCATCCTTAAATCGCTGAATGCCGCCGCCAGTTCCATATACGTACTCATGCTCTGATCGCTCAGGAATTGGCAAGACTTTAGCTTCAATGGTGTAAATCAATATGGCTCCTTTGTAAACCCCAATGTCAACACTGCAACTTCCTTTTTGGGCATTTTCTGGAAGAAAACAAAATCTAGATTTACAAGTGTTTGTCATGAAAGCACAAATTGCAGTACTGTGTTGATTTTCATTTTTCTTCCTAGCCGTTATAATTTCAAATTCATCGGATGCTACAAAATGGGGTAATGTTGAATTGACATATTCAGTCAATTCTTTGACTAATTCGTTTGATTGAAGATTTTTAAAGTCACCAATACCCGACATACCTAATACCCTTCTTTTTTAAAGTCTTTAAAAATATCGTCGGCATCGCGAAGGGCAATGGATTTGAGCCAATAGCGGTTGGCATTGGGTTTTATTAAAAACACACAATCAAAGCCGTCAATATGCTCGTAGTATTTTACAATTCTCTTGTAGCTGATGCTTCGGTTTGCAGCATTGTTTACCAAAAGATTTTTCAACTCAACATCCCAAGTATCTCGGACTTCAGTTTTTAACTGACCTTTTTTGCCAAAACCGATTTGGCAGATAATGGCCGTTTTGGTGATAACTATTTTACCTGTTTGCCACGCGTTTGTTTCTTGTTCGTATATGTCATTTAATTCTTGACAGAGTATTTGAGTAAAATCCTTTAAAGGCTGTGGTTCATTGGCCTTTATGGGTTTGTGGAGTATGTAGCCATCATGTTTTGGGGTGATTTGTTTGGCAAGATGAATTGAATTTCTCAAAACATCTTGCATAATGATTTGATCTGATTTGGATACATCTAATTTCTGACTCCCTATATATGGAATACTATCAATGTCAGCTTTGACTATTGATTTTTCATGATAAACTAATGCTTTTGGACTAGTTGAAAGGATAAAAAGCCTAGTCATATCACTGATAAGTCCTGTACCTGAAATATTCTTGTATACTTCTTCTAACTCACTTTTATCTTTGATAGGAGCAGAAACTCCTACGAAACTGCTATTGAAAGGAAGGTATTCTTTTGGGAATACAGTTTGTAAATGATTCTCAGCAATTTTCAAACTAAAAACTAATAATGGAGGTTCAAATAGTTCCTGATTTCGTATTTCCACAAAATTTTGAGATTCTTCCAATCTAACATCATATGAGCCATCGAATTTTATAGAACCTGCTTTTAAGGCATACTTATTAGCTAGATAGTCACATTCAAAGGCAGGCTTGTTTGAATGTTTTGTTATGTATCCTATACTATAACGCCACCCCATTTTATCGAAATGGACTAAGAAGCTTGGCAAAAGACTAAACCTATAAATCAACTGAAACAACCTGCCACCACCCAATAAGTTCGTTTTCCATACAAATTGCTTGTCGGGGTCAATGGCACGATTAAACGGTACTAGATGTATATCGTAATGGTCAATTTCAAACCGTAATTTTTTTTCTGATTCCGTATTTCTTTTTACAACAATGTGTTCAATCGGCTTTTTGGCTGATGGTTCGTTAATGACATTGAGCACTACGACAGGTGTATCTGCACTTTTAAAGAGCATTCTACGCAAGTGGGTAAAATCAAAAATCTTACTTACGGTGTATTCAGTAAACAGATGTTTTCGGTAATCCTGAGCTGCTTTGTCATAAAGTGCAATGCTTGATGGAATAATCATACATGCACTTTTGGCAAGCTGCATTGATGCTTCAAAAAAGGTCAAGGCAAAATTTCCTCTAGGTATTTTATGCTCCACCCCAAGGGCGTTAAGCCTTTCTTGTTTTACAACATCTTCTTTTTTCTTTCCTGTCTCAGGGTTAAAAGGCGGATTGCCAATTACCAAATCAATACGTTCATTTCGCCTTTTAGCTTCTGCAGCCCATTTAAAAAAACCTTCAGGGCTTTCGGCTTCAATCACGTTTTTGCTTAAATCCTGAAATCGAAACTTCTCCCAGTCTTCTTTTGGCGACAGATAATCAATAAGCGTTGTGGTTAAACTGAAAATGCTCACCAAAACAGCCGTTTGTTTTACATCTACGCCAAAAATGTTGTCTTCTAAAAGCTTTTGAGCAGTGTCTTTATCCGGGTATTCAATATTTCCGGTTTCATGATAGCGGTTAATTGCCCACCATTGCAAAAGCCTTTTGTAAGCTGAAACCAAAAAAATTCCCGAACCACATGTTGGATCCAGCACCTTAAACGAGCCATTTTTAAGCTTTTCATGCTCACTTAAAGGCATGGCTTCGTCAACCATTAAATTCACCAAGTGGGTAGGAGTATAAACCACACCTTTTTCTATTTGGCCATCATGCTTTCTCTTCGACTCGTCCTGAATGAAGTTCTCGTAAATAGCACTAATAACCTCAGGTGGTAGATGTTCAAAACTGTATTGCTCCCATAAGAAGGTTTGTCCCGTTCCGATTTCAATTTTTGCTTCTAAAAAGTCAACTAATACATTTAGACTGGTTGCATTAATAAACTCCTTTTCGCTGGTATTAAACTGGTTGAAAATACCGCCATTGAACTCAGTACTCAAAAGGTCGATGAGCTTAAGAAGCTTGCCTTCTTTTATAGCCGAAACAAGGTTTTCGGTTTGCAGTTTTTGATAAATACTGGTAAGAGTGTGCCGATCGGTTTGATGATCTTTCTTTTCTTCTAAGAACTTAACGAGAACGCTTGTAATCAGCAGCTTATCAACTGTAAAAAAGGCATTCCCAAACTTTGGAAGGAGTAAGGTTCGGGCTTTTATGATGTATTCAAGTAAATGCTGATAAGGGCCTGATTTCTCAACATTGGTTATTTCTTTATCATCCCATTGCTTCTCCCAAAATGTACCGGTACCAAATAAACGAGCAACAGAGATTTCTTCCTGAAGTTGCCTTTCTACTTCATCAGATAACTTTAGGTGAGCAACCGTAAGTTTTTGCGGATTTTCTTTATCCTTCTTTGCAGGTTTTCTAGCTTGGAAAATATTTGATAAACTGGCAGATCTGATAATGTACAAATCAACCTGACCTTGGCTCCAAAGCGCTCTGTGAATATTTAAATGTTCATTACTATTTGTTGGAACATCTTTTTCATCGAATATGCAAACAACGGGTTCAGACTTAAAAGCCTTCTCTTCATTATCTGATTTGAAATGCCTCTTAAAAAAAACTGCAAAAGGATTTAAATCAGCTATTTGAGCAAGGTACAGGCGTTCATAATCATTATGACAATTTGGGGTCTTGGTTAAAACCAAGCCGTTTTTTTCATTAAAATCAAACACGCTGAAACTTGCCATTGAACAGCTCCAAAAATAGTTTAAGACGGTGCATAAATGGAGCGTACTTAATCACAAATCCCAGTACAAGCATTATTAAAGCTCAACCTTCATCTTGCATTTCAATCCATTTGTTTACGATGGCTGTTAAATCGGCTTTTTTGGCTTCTAAGTCTTCAAGGCTGAAAAACTTTGCTGCGCGGCCTTCAGGTTTATCACCTTCTAAAAGTCCAGAATCATCTTTTATGAATGCTCCTTTATGAAACATGAGCGAAGCATTTATCTTGGCTTTTGGAAAAAAAGTGGCCATGTTGCCCTTGTAGATAAAGTTCGGAGCACTCCACTTAATGTCTTCAGTTATTTTAGCGTTTGCTGAAAGGATTACATCCCTAACAGCCATTACCACTTCTTTCATGGGGTTGTTGTAGTTGGCCAACCACTTATCTACTTCTGGATTCTTGTTCAATGCCTTCAAATTTTATAGACACAAAGCAAGGTAACTTGAAATTGAATTACGAATGGCATTTATGACAAAGTAGGGGAGATGGCTTATGCCTTTGGCTTTATCATGGCCATGGTAGAACTTGATTTTGCGATAAGCACTTTCTCGTTTTCATAGTTTATCATGTACACTTCAGCTTCGCAGAAAAAGAAGTTGCTTCCCGGTTTTTCTACCCAGCCCTTTGCCCAAATGGTGTGCCCAATTCCGGGCCGCATGTAGCTGGTTCTAATATCAGCCGTAACCACCCTATGGTTTTCAGGAACTAAGGTGTAAGCTGCAAATCCACTTACAATATCGGCCATGGTTGCGGTTAGCCCACCATGTACCCAACCATCTTGCTGTTGGTGCATTTTCTCAAATGGCGCGGTTGCTTCAGTATATCCGGGCTCAATGGCTGTTAGCTCAATA